>JBOGRE010000001.1:0-1666 GCA_050749345.1 Nitrosarchaeum sp.
ATACTGGTGCTTCAAAAACTTTTTCCACTTGTCTACCTTCTCTAAGACTACTTTCACCCATTGTCCACCTAGATACGACAAATCCAGAGATAGACTTGTCTAATCCAAATGTATGAGCATCTGCAGTGACACCAGTAGGATCAAACAAAAAGTGCCAATTAGTCATTGATTGCTCTAAAATATAATCGGCATTAAGGAGAGGTTTTGATAATATTGTATCGGCCTCAGTTCCTGCGAGAATATCATATACTGCAGGTTCTTTGTCTTTTAACACAGATATAGGTAAATTGATTTCTACATCGTCAATTACAACAGGGTCATTAGTGCCAATTCCTCTCCAACCCATATCGACTAATGTGCGAACTTGATCTTTTGTAATTACATAATTAGTCAGAGAACCGTCTATGATTACTTTGTAATCAACAGAAGTGTTGAGATTTCTACCTTTAAGATGAAACTCATAAGATACATTTAGGTCAGAGATTTTTGCAGAGCTTCTATCAGATTGAATTTTGTTATTAAGACTGGTGATTAATTTTTGAACTCCAGGATTTGATGCATCAGCAGTGCCAGTAATTGTCCATTCCTTTTCATGTAGTTCATCAAATAACTTTCCACCATTTGGATATTCAATAAAGACAGTTTTCTGATAATGATAAGAGAAAGGAGACTTGTCACTATTAGGATTAATTCTAGCATCAACTTGCGCTGCCCAAACAGAAGAACTAGAACCAATTACAAATAAACCAGCAATCAAAACTGCTAAAAATACAGTCCTAGACACGAATAAAATCGACAGTTAATTAGTAATAAACTTATCCTAAAAAATTAGATCGCAAATTTTTGAAAAAGTAATATGTGGTAACAGCAAATATCTTTACGGTTTTAGGAGAAAATGAAATGATAGCAGTATTAGCAGGAGGGACAGGTTCGGTGAAACTAGTTAGAGGATTAGTAGCTCAAGAATCCAAAGTCAATGTAATAAGTAACGTAGGAGACAATTATTGGCTTTATGGATTATACGTGTGCCCAGATATAGATACAATCATTTACGGTCTAGCAGATTTACTAGATCAAGAAAGAGGGTGGGGAATCAAAAAAGACACATTCAATTTTCTAAGACAAATGGAAGTGTTTGGAGAAGAAACATGGTTCAGAGTGGGGGACAGAGATGCGGCAACCCATTTGATAAGAACAAACATGTTAAAAAACGGTAAAAACTTGAGTGACATTACAAAATGGATGTGTGAAAAATTTGCAGTCAGTGCAAATATTATTCCAGTTACAGATAACAGCATAGAAACAAGAATAACTACAGACAAAGGAGAACTACATCTTCAAGAATATTGGGTAAAACATCGAGGACGAGATCCACTTCAAGGAATTCAATATATCGGAGCAGACAAAGCGCGCCCAAATCCTGAAGCAATAAATGCAATTCATGACGCAGACATGATAATTTTGGCACCAGGAAATCCACTAACATCTATTGGTCCAATGTTACAAATCAAAGGAATAAGAAAGGAACTTTCAAAAATTAAAAAGAAAGTTGTTGCAGTTAGCCCACTTATCGGAGATAAAGCCATCAGTGGACCAGCAGCAAAATACATGGAAGCTGCGGGAATTGAAACAAATGCATACGGTCTTGCAAAAATGTATTCAGATG
>JBOGRE010000002.1:0-2361 GCA_050749345.1 Nitrosarchaeum sp.
GTTTGGAGGGATGTTTAAACATGACTGAAATACATGAACGTTTATGTGCATATGCTAGAGACGAAGGTTTACCATGCATTAATTACAGAATAAGCTGTGATTATGGTGCAGTTGTTTTAATGAAATCTAAAGATTCATCCCTTGACATGATAGGACCACCTCTGAATATGTGTTCAAAAATTAATCATTTTGCACAACCTAATGGAATTGTTATTGGTGGAGATTTGTATGAGATGGTCAAAAAAATAGATGATTATAATTTTACATCAGTAAAAAGCTATCATTCTGATCAAAAATTTCAATATTCAGTTTATGCTGTAACAAGAAGATGATAAATAAATTACATAAATTCAAATACCAAAAATTACTAGACTACAAGTAATATTGTGCAACATGGTATTGATTTAATTCCATTTTTAATAAAGACCAAGAAATAATTTGCATATAATTTAATTTTCATTATATTTATCAATCCCATTTATTTCGTTTGACTGGCATAAGAGTACATACAGAGTCATCTCTTTTTCCACATTTAGGACAGTTACAATAACATAGCAACAATGAGGCATTACATCTGACGCATTTTGTATATTCTTCAAAATCTTCTTTCATGAAATACATTATGACATAATAAAAATTAAATGTAAAATTAAGATTCTTAAAATTTGTTCAATGATATAAATTATCCCAAACAAATCTTTGATAATTAATCTGGTCTGCTCTTTTATTCTAATAAAAACAGATTATATGATTATAATTTGAGAATTTGTCGTGTGTTTTTTCTACTAATTCATAATTGTCTTTTGATTAATTTATCTATCTTCAAATGTATTGCTATGAATCTTTTTTTGGCATGTACTCCTTACAATAACATTTCAAGTCAGTACACTCTTTCATTTCATGAGTGTACTCATCAATTGGAACCTTCTTTGTTTCACAGAAACACACATCTGCTGGTCCAAAGCACTTTACGCAATAGCTCATGCCATAATATCGTATTATACAATAATAAATTATTTTATAAAATTTCTAAAAATATATTTAATTATAATGGAAATATTGAAACAAATAATAATAAATTTACCGTTCATCTTAAATAATTATTTATATTAACTTTTAATGATATGGCAACAGCTTATGTTTTGATTAATTGTGAACTGGGAAAAGAAGAGACAATAATTGAAAATCTCAAACATCTGGATTCTGTAAAAGAAGTTCATGGTACATTTGGTGCGTATGATATAATTGCAAAGGTAGAACATACAGAAAAAGAGAAACTGCGAGAAATCATTATTTGGAGTATTCGAAAAATCGAATACATCAGATCTACACTTACCCTTATGGGAATAGAAGGACAAAATTAGTGAGAGTATGCCAAAAGCTTATGTTCTAATAGCTAATGAATCTGGAACCGAAGAGTCAGTCATATCAAATCTAAGTAAAATTGAAAGTGTAAAGGAGGCGCACGGTACATTTGGCTCGTATGATATTCTAACAAAACTTGAATCAATTGATGAGCAAAAAATTCAACGTGATATTTCTAATGGAATTAGAAAAATTCAAAAAATTTATTCAACGTTGACATTATTAGTTAATGAAAAAGAAAGTTTTAGAAAAATAACCAAAAGTGAAAAAGAAGTTTTAGAAAAATATATGTCGCAGGCTTTTGTCATAATTCATTGTAACAGATCACGAGAAGCTGCAATCTTGCAAGAACTAAAAAAAATAACTGAAGTAGTAGAAGCAGACCATCTAATTGGTTCTTTTGAAATTATTTGTACACTTGTTGCCCTAACATACAATGATATTTCAGATATTATCATCAAAAAGATTCGAAAGATAACAGGAATTAAATCTACGATTACATTAAATGTGGTTGGGAATCAAGGGTTTAGCAAATAACTCTAGAGTGCCAGAAATCTAGTGATGAATCAAATAAGGCATTTTATCTCTAGCATCTAAAATGGGATTTGAACATTGTCCACATTTTGGACGAATTATTTCCGCATCAAAATCTACTTCGCCTATTGGTTTTTGGCAAATTGAACACTTAATTGTTTTAGTATCATAAATATTCAAATTTTATCTAACCTCCTGTAACTGCATCAAATAACACACAATCACAATCATCTCGTTTTCCACAATAACTACACATACAATGACAATGTGGTAACGGGTTGTGACACATGTAACAATCAGTATAGAGATCAACTTTTTCTTCTAAGGAAATATTTAATGACGTCATTGGTACTCCGAATCTAGCCACCCCCCACATGAAAGACAAATTTGCATCCCTTCGTCATTTTCATAACTTTTTGAACCTGGAGGACATTCACATTTTAGAACCTCATACATACATTC
>JBOGRE010000003.1:0-2551 GCA_050749345.1 Nitrosarchaeum sp.
ATATCATATCGTTAGTCATTACGCAGATTTTTATGCGTACGTGGAAGAATTGCCTTTTTATTGATAAAGAGTAAAAAGAGATTCTCTTTCTAGTCATGTATTTTGCGATATACCTAAAATTATGATCAAGGTTGATTTGTTAGAATTTTATAATGCTGATTTGTCATAATTTTTAATATGTCCCTAGCCTCCAAGAGATATTGTTGTTAGGACTATCGCAATACCAATAATTGTAATTCCAATTCCTGAACGAATTTTGTTTTTTGAAGCATACTTACCCCACAAATATCCAAAACAAAATAGTAGAACAATTCCAATTACTTGAGACAAACGAAATGCCGATAAAAAATCATTAATAAACAAGAATGGAAGAATCACAATAACAGCGACTAAAACAACAAGAAGAAATGTGTAGATGATCACAACGATATCCCTTTTAGTAATCAAATTTGGTTTTTTCACTACAATATCATTTAACCCACTTTGGATCTCATCGTATATTTTGCTCTGATCTTTTTCATTTAATTTTCCAATAATGCTAGACTTGAATTCATTTCGAATTGCGGTATTGGCTTCTTTTGATTCCTTTGACCTGATAGATGAATATAGTTTGTAGATTCTTCCTCTTTGAATCAAATTTGTCAATACGTACATTATGCCATCTATTATTCCCCATGCAGCATTTGCACCAAGTGGAACTAAGATCAGAATTTTCTGCATTTCAGTATGAGGATTGTCCATTAGAGACAATCTCAAATATGAAATCATGGTTAGAACCATTATTACTCCACAGAGAGCTTCAACTAGTCTATCTTCACGTGTAAGATAGACTTGACTGAAAATACGGAATTTATTTTGTTTTCCTTCGCTCACTAGCCACACTTGATGAGTTGCTGACATTTAAAGATGTTAACAATGTTATAGATAGATTCATTTTCTAAAATAATTTATCAAAATAGGTATTAAGTTTATTATCTTACCGTCATTGATATCTTTCAAATTTTCTTTAATAATATCTAAATAATTGACCATAATCGACATTATTTAGTAGAACGTATTCTAAGTATGAAAAACAAGCACGTTTACTTGTGTTTCAGGAATCTTGCTTGTATTGACTGGAATTCCTTTGATTATTTATGGATTAGATTTCCACATCCACAAATAATGCACTGGCTTATTCCACCACTATCCTAGTTTCTAAAAAATAGTACAAAATCTACACTGGACTGATTACATTTTCTTTTCTACTCACAAGATAAATTCCAAGAATCATAATTCCTGCAGCCATTATCTGGTACCAACTAATCTGTTCTGCTAAGAATATGGCAGCTGCAACAAGACCAAATACCGATGACATTGAAAATATGGTGATGGTTCTAATGATGCCAATTTTCTTTAGTCCCTGCAAGAAAAAATAAAGCGATGCTGCAAATCCGATAGAACCAAGCACCAAAATTGGAATTATCTGCTCTGTTTCTATGTTGATATTTACTCTGAACACAAGTAATGCAATTACAAGCAACATTACTCCACCTATTGCAGATTTTAGCTGCACAATATTTGCAACATCTAGTTTTCGTGCAAGATACCTGCTAAGATTATTATCAAGTGCCCAAAATAACATAGACAAGATTAGTAGCATGTCCTTGTAGTGTATTTGCTGTAGGGTAAAATCTGTAAAATTAAGATTTGTAGTTATTATTACCATGCCAGCTAGAACCAAAAGAATTGCAATCCATCCTACCAATCGTAGTCTCTCTCTGAAAAACATCACTGCAAGCAAAACAGAAAAGAACACCTCACCGTTTGCAATCAATGCGGCATCTGATGCACTTGCATGTGTTAATCCTACAAAGTATAAGCTAGGTGCAATTACCGCACCGCAAATCGCAATAGAAAGAATCAACAAAAGATCTTTTTTTGTAAGATTTTTCTTTTTCTTTTGTGCAAAAGGACTCAAAGTAATAGATGATATGATGTAAACAAATGAGGCAAGTAAGATAGGATCAACTGAGGAAACAAGGGGTTTTGCCAATACCGATACTGAGCCAAACATTATTGCAGATAACACTGCAAACAGGTAACCAAGTCGTTCACTTCCATATTTTTGGGCTAGATTCATGTCTAAAATTGAATATTTGTTTATTTTAAGTCAAGGCGTGTTTTGGAATTACCTTGCCTATGGTTACAGGATGATTTAGTGCAAAATCCTCCACCCTAACTATATTTCCCGCGTGTTATGTATCTGATCAAATTTGGATCTCTAATATAACAAAATAAAAATTCATTCCTAAATCATTCTAGTTCGTTGGATACATTTGTCAAGATGTGGAGATTGTCATTCAAATAATAATAGTACCACACCATTCTGTTAGGATTAGGGTGCATCCAACCCAACATTGACTGTTCCAATGTAACCAAGATCGTTTTTAGTTAGATGTAACATAAGGTGTGTTCCAGTATTGCTTTGCATCATACCATCAGTTGATGATCCTGTGTATATTCCGTCGTCATTATTTTTAACATTAGGTATTCCGTGATCACTGTATGG
>JBOGRE010000004.1:0-6485 GCA_050749345.1 Nitrosarchaeum sp.
AGTCAGATGTGGTAAGTTCACGTGGTTGTATCGGTGTTTCACCAGATACGGGCTCATGATAATCAGGGGCATTGAAGATTTCATGAACTGCCTTAATTTGTGCTGCTTGGCAAACATCTTTGATATCACTTGCACTGTAGCCATCAAATAATTTTGCAAGTTCTGCTATGTTGACTCTAAGGTCTTTTTTTAATGGAGCAGTGTATTGTTCAAATAATTTTTCTCTTGCCTCTTGAGTTGGAAGTGAAACATAGATTCTTTTTTGGAATCTTCTAAGAAAAGGCCAATCCAAACTCCATGGCTTGTTAGTAGCACCAATAACATAAAGCATCAAATCTTTACCTTTACCATTAACACCATCCATTTCTGTTAAGAATTGATTTTTCGTTCTTACCTCTCCTCCAACTTCACTACTTCTAGATCCTAAAAGAGAATCAACTTCATCAACAAAAAGAATTACAGGTTTTCCCTCCTTTTCAGCATAACTTCTTGCCATAGCAAATAATTTTGAAACATTTTTTTCAGCTTCGCCTAACCATTTGCTCATCATGGATGCAGCATCTACATTAATGAAATATCCATCCATTTCATTTGCAGTTGCAGCTGCTAGCATGGTTTTTCCAGTCCCCGGTGGACCATAAAGCAACATTCCTTTTGGCCAGCCCAAAGGAAACAAATCAGGTCTTTTTGTAGGATAAACTATTGATTCACGTAATGCATTCTTTGCGTCATCTAACCCAATTACCTCACTCCAACTAACATTGGGTTTTTCTTTCATTACAAGATCTTCAAAATCATTTTCGTCAGTTTGTCTTTGCACAGAAGCTTTTTGTTCTTTAGGGGAAGCATTCGGATCCACTGCTGGTTCCACTCCACGTGATTCTTGAAGTGCTATTATTCGATTATGATAAGAATTACATCGATCTTTGTAAATAGGATTAAGTTTGCTTGTTGGATAAAGTTGCAATAGTTTTACAAGCGAATCAATTGCACGTTGATAATGTGAAATTGCCATTCCTCGTGCTCCTTGAGAGTCAAACTTGATTGCCTCTGAAGCATACTTGCTTGCATTATTTTCTAACTCTTGTGGTGCTAAACTCATCTATATCACTTGTACAGTACTCCCTTGAGAATTTTGTTGGTATTCAAAGGGGTTAATCGGTGTAGTAAAATTGGTTAAATTAATTGAACTAGTTTTCAGTTTATCGTCAGCGAATTCATCAAGGCATGATTTTTCAAGGTCAGATTTTGCTGAAATTTTGGAGTGCATATTCTTGACTTTATTAATAGAATCCTCAGCAGATAAAATTAATTCAGAGATGTCATCATCAATGCATTCTATTGATTGAGCAGATTCGGTGATAATCGAAACAAAATGCTGTAAAATCAAACGTGTTTCTTTTTTATCTTGATATTTGAAGAGCATGAAATTGGCTAATCCCACAATTTTATTTATGTCCTGCAATTCTTCCAGGGTTAATTTATCAATTTTAATATCTGGGACATTAGAAGCAGATAGTTTTTTTTCAATTTTTGCAGATAGTGATTGAATGTGGTCTATATCTTTTGTAAAATCACGTTTGTGGCTAAGAAAATTCAAGTATTGCATGCTTTAGAAAAATCAAGATTAGGGTACTGCTTACTTATTTTAGAGTCCACCATCAATTTTACTTCATTTAGTACTGATGAAGATTCAATATTGGATTGACCAAAATCAAATCTAGCCTCGGTAAGAATCGCAGAATCTAAAATAATACTTCCTAAATGAACGGATAACTCAGAAAGGGTTTGACTGCAGGCAGGAAGCGGATTAAAAAGCTGGGCACTTACGGTCCTTATCATAGGAATTGTCAAAGGCAAAAGTTTAGGAATGCTGGTTATTCCAGAGATAGAGTTCATTCTCTTTTGAATTTGAGAGAGAATTTCCAGTGAAAAGGCAATAGTTCTTTCAAAATCAAGTGCTTGGACATAAGTATGGTCATCATCATCAAGTTCTAAGAAATTATGGTTTAATTTTTTTAGTTCAGTTTTTTTTCTTTTTAAAATATCCACGATATTATTTAGTAAATCCTTTGAATATTCTAGTCTGGGAACAATAGTGACGGTTTGAAATACGTTTACACACTCCAGGCTATCCATATTTGAATTACACATCATATCAATTTGTTAGAGATTGAATATTTCAGGACGGTGTCACAATTTTATCAGTAACTGCAGTAACACCTCAGTATGGTTACAATTTTAAATTTTTTTGAGTATTTGTGCAAAGGAATTTAGCTCTCAGGATTACCTAAGCATCTGTAAACTAGAATCATTGGTAAATGAACATGCACTGACTGTCAGTCTTGAAGAATTTGGCTTGAGCAAATATGAGGCTCAGGCATATGTTGCACTTATCTCAAAAGGAACAATATCTGCAGGTGAACTTGCGTATTATTCAGATCTTCCAAGAACCAAAATATATCCCACATTGTTAAAGTTGGAAAACAAGAAATTGGCAATAATTTCAAAGAGCAAGCCAATCATGTGCACGGCGATTGCACCTGAAGATGCATTTGATTCAGTTATTCATGAACAGATTAACAAGGTAAATGCGATGAATACATTGGTTTCAAATCTAAAAAAAACAAGTGAGGAAAGTAGAAAGTCTAGAGGTTCGGAAGAAAAAAGATATTTTCATGTTAGTGCAAATAATGTCTTAGAACATTTAAGAATAATGATCGAAGGTTCAAAATCTTCAATTAATATCATGACAGATCAATGGGGATTAGGACTATTAGGAGAATGTAAAGAACAGTTACTATCAGTGCTTCGTAGGAATTTAGAAGTAAGATTATTACTTCCGTCAACGCAAATTTGTTCAGAATTGTACAAAACAATTCCAAATGAGGTAAAAATCAGAGCGTCAGACATAATACAGAATTGTTTTGTATTTGACGAAACAGAAGTATTGATGATAGACAATGAAAATGGCAGGGGTGCAATATTCTCATCAACCGAAGTTTTAGGAGTAAATCAAAATAGAGTATTTACAGACATTTGGAGAAATTCAATTAAAACAGAATCACTTGCAGACATGACAAAAAATGAAGCCCAAGAAGTTTACAAAATTATTCACATCATTAATGAAAATGGATTGACATACATCCTAAATTCAACAATGGTTTCAAAAAAACCTGAGTTAGATATGCTCAAATTACTTGAAAAGAATGGAATTAATTTAAAAAGCAAATCATTGGATGAAATAATTGAGATTATGGATGCAGTATTACAAATCATGTGTTCAGGTCATGTGAATTTTGATGCCAATACTAAAAACATAACAATAGAATCAAAATTAAATAGTGGCCATTCATTGCCTTGGGCATCAATTTTGGATGGATGTCTACAAAAACAGGGTTACAAAACAAGAACAATATATCAAAATAATTCAAGTAAAGGTGAAAAGGTCATCATCAAAATAAGTAAAAGCTAAAATCAGATGAAAGATATTCACAAATATTGTGATTGAAGAAAAAATAAAATCTATGGGAATTAATATACCAATTCCACCAAGTCCCGCAGGATCTTATATTCCAGTAGTAAAATCAGGCAATTTACTATATGTTTCAGGTCAGATTCCAATCAAAGATGGAAGAGTATCATTTACAGGAAAAGTTTCAGATGCAAATATTGAAACGGCACAAAAATCAGCAAGGGTTTGTGCAATTAACATACTAGCTCAACTCAAAAAAGAACTAGGAAATTTAGAAAAAATTTCCAAAATTGTAAGATTATCAGGATTTGTAAATTCAATGCCAGAATTTACACAGCAACCAAAAGTAATCAATGCTGCATCAGATCTGTTTTATGAAATATTTGGAGAGTGTGGAAAACATTCTAGAATTGCAGTGGGAGTATCAAGTTTACCGTTAAATTCAATGACAGAGATTGATGCCATAGTGGAAATAAGATAGAAAAAATATCAATTTTGGAATTATTTAGTTTAATTTTTTGTTGAATTCTTTAAGGAATGTTTGAATTTTTAGTTTTGGGATAACAGCTCCACATGCTTTATCATGTCCGCCACCTGAACCACCAAGTTCAGTTGCAAGAACATTAACAATTTTACCCAAGTGGATTTTGCAAGATTTCGATCCTCTGACAGAGACAGCATAGATACCATGATCAACTCTTTCTTTGTAGGCAACACCTACATCTTTTCCAGATAATCCTAAGACAAAATTAACTGCACCACTTGCTCCAGAATCCATGATTTCCATATATCCAATGTTTTTCATAGTCTTCATTCCTTTTTTGACTTTGGCAATAATTAGTGCTAGTTTCTCAACTTGTATTTGGGCAAATTCAAATGTATTTGGAATTTCATGTGGGAATTTTGAATCAGCCAGTTCTTCAACCAAATATAACAAATAATCAGGATCTTTTTGGTGCCCAACTATATTGTAAGTAAGAACAGTTGCATTAATCAAAGCAAATTGTCTATCATAAATTTGAAGTAATTTAGAACCAATTGGCCTATCTTCCATATAATCAGTAATAGCAGCACATGCTGCAATGAATGGAGCATGATCAGATAGTTTTGATTTGAATGCATTGTAGACCTGAACGGTAGTACATTCATTGATATCATGAATCATTTTAACTTTAATTTTTTCTAATTCTTTTGTAATTTTTGGATCAATATCATGATGATCAATGTAGGTTACTGTGACATGATTTTTTTTTAAAATTCTTAAAAGTTCTACAAATTCATCTTGATTCTTTTTACTAAGACCTAAATCACAGATATATAATGATTTTAATTTTTCATCTGCACAAACTTTCTGTATAGTCTCCATCTGTCCTGGATAATCAACCAAAACAGAATCACCACCAAAAGCTTGTCTGATCAAAGATGCAGAACTAATACCATCTGCATCTTCTTTGTGTGAAATACAAATGACTTTAGTTCTTTGTTGTTGAATTGTATTTATTCTTGTTATAGTTTTTTTCTTAACAGTTTTTATTTTCTTTGTTTTAGATGCTACCATTATTGTCGATTCACTTACATACCCTCATTTAAATCAAGAATGAATTATTGTTTTGATTCCTGAGATTCTTGTTTTATGCTTTGATTTACCAAAGATGCAGAATTTACAAATACATCATAAAACGACATCCCATTCATCTGAGTTTGAATATCAATTTCTTGGATTTTACGTAATTCATCCCCAGACGCAGTTAAGACTAGATTATCAATCTTCTCTAAAAGTTGTCGTTCAGCGGGAGTCATTTAATTTTTAATTAAAAATAATCATTTATGAGCCAGAGTTGTCATATTAGACTAATTACTAAACTTCATAGACATGATTTCTTGCGAAAATATAATAAAAGATTTCTTAAAGGATATACATGGAGACAAAAAACATAGGCTTGCGTGGAATTCAGGTTGCAGATACAAGAATCTCAAATATTGATGGTGAAAAAGGCAAGCTAATTTATCGTGGTTACGATATATTAGAACTTACAAAAAAATCAAACTATGAAGAAACAGCATATTTGTTATTACATGATGAATTGCCGACCAAAGACCAGCTGTCAGAGTTCAAATCTAAACTAAGTGAGGCAAGATGGATTCCCAAAAGAATGCAAATCAATATGGGGAATTGGAGAAAAGATGCCGACCCAATGGACATGCTACAAGCATTTGTTGCAGCATTGGCAGGATATTATGATGAAGAATTTGCAACTAAAGAAGCAAGTTATGATAAAGCAATAAATCTAATCGCTAAAGTACCAACAATAATTGCAAGTTGGCAAAGAGTCAGAGATGGATTAGAAATAGTTGATCCTGATCCAAATTTAGATCATGCAGCAAATTTTCTCTACATGTTGTTTGGTGAAAAACCAGATAAAGAAATTGAAAAGATTTTTGATACGTGCTTGATTCTCCATGCGGAACACACTTTTAATGCATCTACATTTGTTGCAAGACAGGTTGCATCAACTAGGGCACACATGTATTCAGCAACAAGTGCGGCAATTGGGGCATTAAGCGGAGAGCTACATGGTGGAGCAAATACAGAGGTAATGAAGATGCTATTAGATATAGGTATGATAAACAATGTTGTCCCGTGGATTAAAGAGAAAATGAGTAAGAGTGAGAGAATTATGGGAATGGGACATGCAGTGTATAAAACATATGATCCTAGGGCACAAGTTCTAAAAGAATTATCAAGAAAGCTTGCTGTAAAAACAGGTGATCCATGGTATGACATTACAGAAAAAGTAGAAACAACTACAATTGAAGAAATAAAAAAGCAGAAAGGAAAAGACATCTATCCAAATGTCGATTTGTACAGTGCTTCAATTTACTATATGTTAAAAATTCCAATGGATCTTAACACACCAATTTTTGCAATATCAAGAGTCGTAGGATGGGCAGCACATATAATTGAAGAAAAATTTGCAGAAGCAGCACCAAAGCCTGCATTGTATAGACC
>JBOGRE010000005.1:0-23746 GCA_050749345.1 Nitrosarchaeum sp.
AAAGTTTAGATGGTTCATCACTGTGTGCAGAAAATCCAAAATTATTTTCTGTAGATTTTTCCTCTATGATATCTCTACAACAAAGATTATCATTTTGCTTTGCTGTAAATCCAAGATGACTCTGTAATTTCCCACACGTAGTCTGTAAAATGGTGAATTTGTTAATCTCAAGACCATTTTAAACGGATCTTCAATACAGTCTAAAACTGCATCATAGATTTTTTGTGCGTTTTTCTTGTCTATTTTTTCTAATTGCTTGAGGGATTTTTCAGACCAAATGACTTGCCAGATCATTTCAGTCCTAGTTTCTTTTTGACCTGTTCTGACGTGTATACTCGCCCTGCTCTGATATCTGCAATGCCTGCTTCAATGTTTTTGATTACTTGCTTGCTTAACACATCGTCTTCTTGGGTGATTTTTAAAAGACGAGTAATCACAGATTCGTAGGTTTCTCCAGTGTGGTTCATTTGTTTTTTGAGATCATTTTTAACCTTTTTAGAGAGCTTTATTGTACTTTGTTCCATGGTATACTGCATTATACTCTAGTATATTATGATATAAAAATGGTTTGCTATCTGAATACATATGATATCCAGATATAGCAAGAATTTCCAAAAAAATCAAAGACTAAAGTTTAGATTTGTCTTTCATAGGTTATAAGAATGCCATTTTTGAATTGTTCCATTGTACAAATGGGTAAAATCTTGATTTTTAGCTAGACGTTTGTGCATACAAGATATTATAAAGATCATATGTTATAGGTGTAACATGCAACCCGCACACAAGGAAGAAAAACTAAATTCAGACATAGAAAGAAAAGTTGAATTAATTGAATCTGGAAAAATCAAAGGCAAAACTTACACTCCAGATGAATATCTTAAACATGTTGACGAAATTCTAAAAGAATAGAGTTTTGTGGCTTATACAATCCGTTGATGACACTGTTGACAAAAAATTAAAGAAATTCAAGTCAAATCAACCATTAATTAAAAATTTTACAAATTTCATTGAGGAATTAAAAATTACCGATGATCCTACTTGTCTAGGTGAATTAAAACATGGCATTTACAAAAATTGTATTGGAAAACATCTGACAAAGTCTCATACTCTGATTTATTATGTTGACTATTCAAAGAAAATAGTATGGTTAATTGATCTAGATGATCACAAAAATCTGTATGGCAGAGATAACAGATCTTAACCTATAAACCGAAATTTTACAAACAAAAGTGACTGAACAGCCTATCTTTGGAATGGAGAAAAATTATGTCTCTGAAGATACCTCTAGTTATCACACGGACTAGTCATGTCATCTCAAGAAATGAGGAAACTAACAGCTTTATTGTTGGTAGTTCACATAAATAAGACAAAATAAACATAGTAAAATGAAATACAGAATAATACAACAAGATGAGGATGTATTTGCTGTGTTCTCTTTGCCAGGATGTGTCTAAGAAAAAACAAGAGTAGAGATTCTGGCAAGCATTAAAGATGTAATGAGTGTATATTTAGTCTCAAACACAATGAAACCGTATCAATGAATTAGTATCACATATAGAAGAAGAGTTGATAGAAATTAGCACCTAAGATTTCTGTAGTGTCTGGAACCAAGGTTATCAAGACATGCAAAAATTAGTTATGATGTTGATCATCAAACTGAAAATCATATTATTCTAAGACAAAGAGAATCTCCACATCAAAGACAGCCCAAATCATAAAGAAATAGCTAAAGGTATGTTAAGATCTATAATTGAAGATGCATGTATTGGACAACATGCTCATACAGTAAATCTGAACAAGATGAAATTCTAGAGTTTGATGATCCCTTTAGTCATAACAAGCTCAAATATACAGCAGTGCAACTATACAGCCATATCCTTGATTTGTAATGACTTACAAAAGAAAATATTAGTCTATACTAAAAACAGCTGAAAAAGATTTCAAATCACATGATCACAAAGACAAGTAAAAGATGACTAGAATTTAGCTAATTCTTTTTTTAGTAATCTACTTGGATTAAAACAAAGTTCTTTTTTTGCCAACATAATGTCTACAATACTGTTTCGTATATCGCCTTTTTGTTTCTCTGAATATCTTATCTCAACTTTTTTTCCAAACACATCAAACATTATTTCAACCAATTCATTTATTGATATGGATACTCCGCTTGCAATGTTGTATGTTTCATTTTTATCTGATTTAATGGCACACTCAAATGCATCTACAACATCATAAACTGATACAAAGTCCCTTGTCTGATTGCCGTCTCCATAAATTACAAGTGGCTTGCCCTCTGAAATATTTTTTAAAAATTTAGAAATCACACCGGCATACTGTACATTTTGTCCCTTACCATAAACATTAAAGATTCTCAAAGATATTGCAATTAATCCGTCTTTTGCAAATTTTCTTATTTGCTCTTCTGCGTCTAGTTTGCTTTTTCCATAAGGTGATAGCGGTTCTGTCTTTGATTTTTCTGTGATTAATTTATTACAATTTCCATACACTGCTGCAGATGACGCAAAAATTATTTTTTTTATATTGTTTTGCACACAACACTTTAAGACATTAATTGTTCCATTGACATTTACATTAATGGTATCTTGTGGATAAATTATAGATTCTGCCACATCTGACTTGGCAGCAAGGTGAATCACCAATTCAAAATTTTTACTAGACTCTACTAGTTTTTGAAAATCCAACACATCTCCTTTGATAAATTTAATTCCCTTTTGAATCAGAAAAGAAATTTTCTCCTCATCACTATTTGATAAATCATCATATATGGTAATCTGGTTATCATTGCATAGTTGCTCTGCAATGTATCTTCCAATAAAGCCGGCACCGCCAGTGATCAAAATTTTCATTGATATTTCTTAATCAATTATCCTAGTTTCTAATTAAACCAAAGGAATCAAATCAAAGCAAAGCTAAAAATATTTACAAATATAGCCAAAAAATGACACAGATCTTACTGTTCTGATCTAAAAATCCATCAAGATTGTAATAATTATATAGTAAAATCAATAAATTACATAAAGAACCCTTCAGGCATGAAATATCTACAAAAAATAATCAATTTGTGGACAAATCGTCCATTAGCCTTAAATAGAAATTTTAAAGAAAAAAGTCAATAACATGAATAACGAAATAGGACGAAAAATAACTAGTCTTACATTAATGACAATTATGTTAGCAGGCGGTATGATTGCAGCTGTACCTTCAATGGTACCAGCAGCACATGCAGCTAACGCTAACCTATTTGTATCCGCAGAAAACTCGCAGTTCAATAACTACATGTCAGGACCTCAGGTCATTGAAGTAGTTGTAATTGATTCTGACATTAACGATACAGATCAGGCAAAAGGTGAACCAGACGTTACCGTAAACGGCAAGATCATTAGAATGGTCCAAGCAGTAGACGGTAACTGGTATGGTTACTTTGCAGATAAAGTAATGGCCCAAACCGCAGATAACACAGTCTCAGAAGCGGGACAATCTGGACAAGGTTTAGACTTTGGTTCTTTCTGTTCAAACACATCTATCTTAGGTATAGTTGATTTTAGTGATACCAATGGTATTGCAATTCCAGGAACAAATGGTGTACAAGCATTTAATACAACATCAGCCTGTACAACTGTATCTGGTACAAATACAATGAACGTACTTAGAGAAACTAAAGAGGAAATAGCATTTCCTAGTGGAACAAACAGAGGTCAAATCGGCCTTGCCGCTACTAATCAATGGCCAGTAATTCAACTTTATACTCTAAACCCAACTGGTAACGTTGTAATTCAATACAACAAAGGTGGTGGTGCTCAAACAACAACACTCACTTTTGATACTGTTGATCAATTCGCCAAAGCAAGTTTAGATAAAGCAAAGTATACACAAAGTGCCGAAGTACACGTTACTGTAACAGATCTATGGCTAAACATCGACCCAACCGATGAAGATTCTTGGACATTTGGTACCAATGTAAACTCATTGTCTACTAACTACCAAGTCTTCACCGAAAACGGCGCTCAAGCAGGTGCTAATGTTACTGGTGGTATTATCAATATCATACCATCACTACCATCAATGATGATAGAAAACAACGGTATACTAATCATGAATGCTGATAAACAAAACAGTGGAACAAACGTTTTGACACTACAGGACAACGATGATTCACAAATCACTTGTACTGTTCCTCAAGATACTGCTACCTGTTCAACAGATGGATTAGGTACTGGTCTACCAGCTGGCAGCCAACCAATTACAATTACTGAACAAGGACCAAACTCTGGTGTATTCGGTTCATATGATGAATCCGATACTTCCGCAATCATAATTACAGATGGTGCCAAAAGAGGTACATCTGCATCTATTGATTATAACGAAACACCAAGAACTGTCCTAGTAGGAAACGAATTCGCAACAGTGAATATTTCACCATTTGATAATGAATGGAACTCTGGAGAAGAGATTCCAATAACCTTAGTCGATGGTGATGCTAACAAGAACAGTAGAGCTGATGAAGACCTTGACTTGTTTAACCCAGGTGTGGCATTGATCCCAGCACTTCAAACTGGTGATCCATTCACATTGGGTGAAGCAGGTGTAGAAGGTGCAACAAAAGCACAAGCTGTTTATACTACTTTCTCAGGCATTGACAGCACTGGAAACTTAACGGCTGTTGGCGCTAGTGATACTGCAACCATAAAGGTTCAGAAATTTAGCGAGAGAGCTATTGTAACTCCTTCAGGCGTTACTGCAGTTGATTCACTTGTTGTAGATTTGAGAACAACCGTAGATGAGCTTAGAAAGACAATCAGAAACCCATCAACAGGTAACTTCCATGGATTTAACTTCTTTAACTTAGATGTTAAAAGTATCTCCACTACAGGTACATTCGATGTTTACTTGCTAAACTCTACTACCAATATTATTACAGGTGGTTTGGTTACTAGCAGTAACGTTGGTGCATTGTTGATTGCAGATAAT
The DNA here is from genome assembly GCA_050749345.1 of Nitrosarchaeum sp. Taxonomy (GTDB): domain Archaea; phylum Thermoproteota; class Nitrososphaeria; order Nitrososphaerales; family Nitrosopumilaceae; genus Nitrosarchaeum. The sequence goes on from JBOGRE010000005.1 coordinate 4,990, forward strand.
GTTAAACCACAAAGTTTAACATTGTTAAACTCAACAGCTAGCAATGCAGCAATATTTGATACAGCCGATACTCCACTCAGTAATGATGTTGGATTATTGTTTGTAAGCAGTACTCTTGTTGCAACACCAGCAGTACCAACAACTGATGCTATTGTCTCAGACTTCTTCTCCTTTGGATACCTAAATGATGGATTGGAGGTAAATGAAAGAATTGCCAACCAAATCATCAGAATAGAAGCAGAGGAAACAGGTGATAACACTAGTACCTTTGCCGGTACTCTTGAATACACCATGATAAATCAGTTAAACATTCTTGATGTTAATACCTATACTAACCTTAGACCAATTGCCAATGATCCAACTTACATTGTAATTGAGGACTTGGATGATGAAGATTCTCCAAGGGTCAACTATAACGACTTAGGTGCAGATGGTGTTACAACTCAAATTGCTGATCAACAAGCAGCTCCAGCTCATTCAGGTGTTGTCTCATTTGATTTAGATTCATACAAGACAGCTGACACAGTTACTGTAACACTCGAAGACTTAGATCTTAACGTAGATACTGATCTTGTTGATATCTACACAGTAGTCACATTATCAACTGATCCAAACTTTGATGTAGTAGGTAGTAAAACCATTGCAAATGGTGGAACATCAACTGCATTAAGCACTGGCGATCAATTAGGTAGATTACTAGATATCACATTTGATGATCAAATTTGGACTACTCCAACAGATCCCTCTTGTGCAGAGTCTTTAGATAAGGCAGGTGTAACTGATACAGGTCTCGGAACAACTGGATTCACTCTAGTTGAAACCGCAGCCGCATCAGGCAAGTTCGTTGGTGACTTCCAAATTCCAGCTTTATGGTGCAGAGCAGATGCAACAACATCTGAAACTGTTACCGGACTCGATCTTGCAGTCGACTATATCGACTTTAGAGATGCATCTGGTGAAGTCATAGAAGTAGGTGACGGTGCAGGCGTTCGCGCAAACACCGGATCAGTCAGTCTTGATAGAACCGTTTATCCAGTGCCATTTGGTATTCCATCCAACTTTGCAACTTCAACCAAAACAACACCTGATATCGATTCAACACATACAAGATCTCTATTCCCAATTCATCAAACCGGAATGAACTCACCTGGTACTTCAAGAGAACCAGCTGGTTTACAATCTGGAGAATTCATTGCTAACGGCGATCTAATCCTTCATGTCAGAGTTAACGACCCAGACTTTAATACATCCGCAGCTGGTCAAGACACTATTGGCCAAAACACTACCAATACTAACGTAGGACCTGTCAAGATCTCTATTCTTAGAGGCTCTTCAACAGTAGTACTAGGTTATGCAGGTGGTGATACCATATTGAAAGGTCCAATTGACGTTGCTGATAACAACGCCAATGCAGCCAGACAATTTGGTCCAATGGATGAAATTGCACCAGATGCAGGAATATTCGAATCTGACGTTGTTATAAGATACACTGATGGTCCAGCTGACAATAAATGTCCAGCTACTCTTGATTACACATCAAGTACTAATGCAGCAGAAACCTTATCAAATCCAGTAACAGACAGATTTGACACCGCAGCAACATCTGGCAATTATTGTGTCTTACAAGGAGATATTCTCCAAGTAGAATACACTGATCCAGCTGATGCAAGTGGTGATATCAATACTGTTACTGACTCTGCTACATTTGACCTAAGAAACGGTGTATTACAATCTGACAAATCAGTGTACATTATTGGATCCGATATGATCTTGACCCTCATTGAGCCAGACTTTGATTTGGACAATGATCAGGCTGAGACATATGACTTGGACTTGATTGAATGGGACTCTGATGCTGCAACCGTCACCATGGGTGACGCTTATAGCGCATCAACAGCAGCCGCATTTGACCCAGAACCATTTAACTTTAGAGAAACAGGCGACAGCACTGGTATCTTCCAGATTGTCGTTGAGATTCCTCAAACGTTAGTTAACGAAGATCTTAACCGAGGAGAAGAAATTGTCCTCGAGTATAGTGATTGGGGTCCATCAGGATCTGACTTCGTAGGTGATGAAGATGAGGATGTCAACTTGACACTCTTTACTTCAAACTTCGGAGCAACTGTAGAGCTTGACCAAAAAGTTTACACTTGGACTGATAAAGTATACGTCACTATCGTAGCACCAGATCACAACTTTGACAGTAACTTAGTTGACGAAATTGGAAACACTGCTGTAGACCCAATAAAGGTCTCCACCAGAGGTGAAAAGATTGACAACTACAAACTAGTCGAAACTGGTACCGACACAGGCATCTTTACTGGTGAGGTAATTCTTACTGGATTTACACATGATGCAGATGGCGATACCACAACTGGTGACTCACTTGGTAATGATGTAGTAACCAAAGCCCCCAGTGGTAGTGGTCCAACAGATGGACTCTTATCAGCTGATGATGATGACGGCATTACTGTCTCCTTTGAATTCTCAGAGGATGAAACAATTGTCGGCTCAGCATTAATCAGATGGAACATTGGTGAAGTTCAGTGGCTTGAAGCAAGCTATCCAGCAAGCGGTACAGGTGTTGTAAGAGTAATTGATCCAGACATGAACTTAAATCCAGAATCCGTCGACAACTTTAACGTCGATACGTGGTCTGACTCCGATGCCGGAGGTATTGACCTGACTGTAACTGAGACTAATGAGGCAACCGGAATATTCGAAGGTACTGTGTTCTTCACAACTACCGATGAATCATCTGGTCACAGACTCAGAGTCGCAGAAGGTGACACTGTCACTGCAGAATATTCAGATAATACACTACCTAATCCATACACAACAGCAGATGAACTTGATATCTCTGCCACTTCACTAATCGGTACTGTTGTACCACCTCTCGAGAGAGCACCAGCTTCTAACTTGAGAACAGTTGATGCATTCGGTAACAGCTTAAGCACTGTTAACGTTGATCAACAGGTGCAAATAACTGCCGACTTAGCAAATGGTCAGGATAGAGAGCAAGCATTTGCTTACTTGGTACAGATTCAGGATGGTAACGGTGTTACAGTCTCACTAGCATGGATTACAGGTTCACTATCTGCTGGTCAATCATTCAGCCCTGCCTTATCATGGATCCCAACTGAAGCTGGCACTTATACTGCCACTGCATTTGTATGGGAATCTGTTGATAATCCAACGGCATTATCACCACCAGTCAGTGCAACAATAATCGTAAAGTAAGATAACTAGTTCACATTTCCCTTTTTTTCTTTTTTTTGAATCAACACTTAACGCTAGTTGTAGACAATTCCAGAAGTAATATCTAGGAGATTATATCTAATTATTTTAAATTGAAATTAAAAATTTTGTTCTTGTTTTTTATCTTACTTTTAATTATTCCAGTAAATAACGCCTTTTCAGAATTGGAATTACTTACCACCAATCAAGTCTACTCTGAAGGACAACCTCTTTTTGTATATGGAAAGGGGCAACCGAATGAAACTTTGATAATTAGATTATTTGCCCCAGATGGAACAATTGCAAAATTTGACCAAATTACTGCCACTGCTGATGGTTCCTTTAATCATGTATTGCTGACATGGCCTCCGTATTCGCCTAGTTTTCCATTTGGCACATACACTATAGAGGCAATTAGTACTGAGCAAAACGGCATCTCTCAAAAAATTGATGTAAAATTTGCATCAACAACAGATCTGATCACTATGCCCATTGAAAGACGTATCAATACATCAGTATTTGCTCCAGAAACTGCAGCAATTAATACTCCCTTTAGGGTATTTGTGCAGACTACTAGTGATGGTCTCTTAATTGGAGATGATCCAAAAGATCTACTTCAAACAACTCATGTTCATTTGCCTTCTGGAAAAGTAGAGACAATATCAAACGCTTTTTCAATACTTCACCAGGGATTATTCTATCTTGATTACACTCCAAGAGAGGAGGGAACTTATGTTTTTCATGTGGTGGCTTTTAGTCAAGGAACAATATCTCATGGTTCAGTTGCAACCAATGTTCTAAGTCAAGATTTGGCTGGAATCTCAAACCAAATAATAAAACTAAACACAGTTTTAAATGAAACATCAAGCGAACTGGATACATTAAAATCAGAAATTGAAGGTTTTGGGAATACTTTGGAGAGCGCTAGCAGTAATATTGATGCAAGTGTGACATCAGTGTCAAATTCTGTAACAAACATTGAAGAGGCGTCATCACAACTAAACTCGTTATTCTTTCCAATTGTCGCATCAATTGGAATAATTGTGGCACTTCAAATTGCAATACTAGCTCGAAGAAGATAGTTATAATAACACACGTTAGCAAAATTAATCACATGCCCAAAGCGGCTATCTTTTTTAGTATTCTTCTTGTTTCAGGAATGTTTGCAAACTCTTATGCAGTTGTAGATGGAGATTTGCATGCTAAAAATTCTTTTCGCAATGATTCGAATTTGTTTGATTCAGATATCTTAAAAATTGATCCAGATTTTTTTAAACCAAATAATTTTAAACGATATATTATTTTTGGAACAGGTTCTGATGCTTCAGATTTTCTACAAAAAAACTCAATCTATGGAATTCAATCTAATGGCGGATTTTTTTATGTTGCAGTACTTCCAGAAAGCTCAATTTCAAAGCTAGTCTCTCAAGGATACTATGTTATAGAAGATTTCAAGCTAGATTTTCATTCCGATATTTCTAATGTAACTGACGCATCCCACATCGGCGAAATTACAGGTTCTACATTGGCACAAACAAAATACAATGTTACTGGAAATGGCATTAAAATAGCAGTAGTTGATACTGGAGTAGACTTTTCAAATTTGGACATCCAGCATTCTCTAGCTAGAGACAAAAATAATCATCCTATAATGCTTGATGCCGATGGGCAGGGAATCATACTGACAAATTCAACTTTTTTTGCATTCATTGACAATGATGAAATTATACGAAATTACACAAAGCCAATTCCAGAAGGAATTACCTCATCAGTATACAAAACAAAAAATGGCATTTTTCTAGATGTGTCCCATGGCGGAAAGGGAACAAAAATTCTAACATACAACTCATTTTTTCCGCAACTTGGAAACTCTCCTGTATTTAACGGAACATTGGACACTGATATGAAAATCGGCAAAGATGACAGAAATTATATCAAATCAAAAAGTGGAATTTATCATCTTGGTGTAATATATCAAGGAGGTCTGGAAGGACCGTTAGCTAGAATTCAAGTTGTACCAGTTCTTGTAGTGGACTCTAATGTTGCAGGAATGTATGATACTGTAATTCCTGATCTGAGTACTTCTTGGGAAGATTATACTAGATTTGATTTAAAATCTGGAGAGAAACCAAAGTATGATTTTGATTTTACTGATGAAAAACCAATTGTCTTGGGAAGTGAAAAAGAATTCCTTGTTTATGATTCCAATAATGATGGTAAAGCAGATTATAGTGCGGGAACAATAGGGGCTCAAGTACTGGACGTTTACGGTGTGATTCAAAACAAAACTGCACACGTTGATAAAACACTAAAGGCAATTAATGGAACTTTATTACCTGCATTTGATCCTAAAGGAGAATTTTTTGGAGTGATGTCTGATTTTATGGGACATGGAACTTCTAGTGCTTCTTCTATTGCATCAAAAGGTGAACAAACATATGACATTTACAATAACACCAAGAAATTTACAATCAAGGGAGTTGCACCAGGTGCAACGATTGTTCCAGTAAAGGCACTATGGGCAGGCGATACTGTTTATGCCTGGTTATGGGCATCTGGATTTGATAACCAAGAACGTAGTTGGAATTTCACTGGAAACACAAGAGTAGATATAATTTCAAATAGTTGGGGTATTTCAAATTTTCCATCATTTAACGCAGCACCTGGAATGGATGTTCTATCTATAATACTTGGAATACTTGTCACTCCTCATTCACTTGATGATAATTACCCTGGTGTAACAATTATTTCCAGTGCAGGTAACTCGGGACATGGTTATGGAACAATTGGTATGCCTAATGCATCCCCGTTTGGAATTGCAGTTGGAGCCACTACAAACAATGTCTTTGTAGGTTATGGTCCATTTAAAGATCAACCGAGATTTGGTAATACCACTTCACACTTTAATGATGTTGTAGATTTTTCAAGCAGAGGTCCTGGAATTATTGGAGATCCAAAACCTGACTTGATGAGTATCGGTGCGCATGGTTTTACTCCATCCAACGTTCTTAAAACTGCAAAGAACTCAAAAGAGGAATCTTTTTCATTGTTTGGAGGAACCAGTATGGCCGCACCTCTAGTTTCTGGAAGTGCTGCAATACTAATGGAAGGACTAAACAAACAGTCAAAAGAATATGATCCATTTACAATTAAAAATATTCTAATGTCCACTGCAAAAGATCTTCAAAATGATCCATTTACTCAAGGATCTGGATTAGTAGATGTAAGTACGGCATTGAGTTTCGTAAATGGTGAAGAAGGAATATTCATAGTTCATAATAATGCATCATATAATAATATCAAAAAAATTTTAAATCCATCACTTGAATCCATAAATTCCACATCTTTAGGATTTAAGAAATTTGAGTTCCCGACAAAAATCATGTCCATGACAAGCTGGTTTGCAGGTCATTTACTTTCAGGAGAACACAGCAAAACAACTTTTACAATTGAAAATCCAACTGATAAACCAATTCAAATATCTATCAAACCTACAACAATATCTTTAATCAAAAATACCAAGTTTAATGACACCACCAAAGTACAACAACGAGATTCGATACTTAACAAATCAAATGTATTCATTCCAAATTATATCAAACTGTCTGATATCAAAGAACACAAGGAATTAGGTGAGTTTTTTGATGACAATTCAATTCCAGCAGAATCATCTTTGATGATATTGAATTTGAATTTCCCATTTGATAATTTTATGAACAAAACAAATGTTACTTATGCTAGTGATATGAAAATCTCATCACTGTATATTTATGATTGGATTGATAAAAACAACGATACCAATATAGCTAGTAATGAACTATCCATGATTAACAGAGCTGGGTCATGGGGAACTGTTCAAGAGCTTAGAATTACTGAGCCCAATGAACAATTCAAAGGAACTCCACTAGTTGGTGTGTATCCCACTCCAACTAGATATTCTTACTATCTGGGTGACACAAAACAAAATTCAACTTCGATGGAGTATACCTTATCTGCAAGTTATTACCAAAAAAACAAATGGTCTGTTATCTGGCCTGAAGCTGAAACAATTACTGTGCCAGCCAAAGATATTTCCAAAGTGAATATCTCTTTAGTTGTACCAAATAATTTGCAAACTGGTAATTACCAAGGCTTCATAACATTTGAAGGCAAAATCCATTCTGTCAATGTACCAGTATCTTTTGTCGTAAAAAAAGAAATTGTTCAAAAAGATTCGCTGGTTTTAATTCAAGGAAAGCAAAGCGATGACATCCTTTTTGGTAATGGCTATATCAAAGGTGCATTTGATATGGCAAATAGATACATGGCAGGTGATTGGCGCCAGTATTATTTTGATATTAAAGATGCCTCGATAAATTCTGCAGCAATAGAATTATCTTGGAAAAATGATGACACAAACTTGTCTGTATTTGTTATGGATCCTAAAGGAAGAATAGTTCAAACCAATATGCCCTCAGGAATATTTGGTAAATTTCTTGATTGGCCTTCACTTGATTGGTTAGGCAATTCTCTTTTTAGTCAAGGAGGTGGATTTTTTCCTGTAAAAAACAAAGATAACACTTCTACTGTTATTTATGTTCCAATTAATCAAACAGGAACCTATACTCTTTTAGCTCACTCTACATTGTTTGGTGGAAATTCAACTACTGAGCCAATTGTACTTGCAGCCAAATTTTCAAACATTTCTTCAGAGATTCAACCAATACAAAAAATTTCAAATAAAACAGAAATCATATCTGATTCTATAAAAAATGTGACTGCATCTGAATTTTCTGATGAAATAATCCATAATGATTCTCAAATTATAACACAAGACAATACAATCTATTCATCTTTTAACATTGGATTGACTATTGGTATTGGAGTTGGAATTGCGATCGGAATTGTTATGTTTTTAGTTCTTAGACAAAAACCCAACAAATAATTGAATAAGGTTTATAAGCAATTTGGCGAGTACGACAGCTTGAATGTCTGAGCAGGGGACAAAAAAATCTGACGGATTATCTAGAAGAGATTTTCTAAAATTAATGGGAGCTGCAGGCACTGGTCTTGCATTTGCACCTTTTGTTCCATTTGGAAATTTTATGCCAAACCCTTCACAGGCTACTCTTGCAAAAGTTAAAGTCATTTTGCCTGATGGCACTCAAGCTAGTGTCAAAACATTTCCTCTTAATCATTCTGAAGTAATTACATATCCTAGTACTGGAGATCCTGCACTTGATGCAGAAGCGTTTCGAAAATGGCAATTCATTAGATTGCCACAAGAACTTGATGGAGATAAACAAGATGTTTCATCTTTTAGAGCATACAGTATGGTATGTCTTCATCTTTGGTGTTTATGGAAATACTGGCCTGAAGAAGGAAGAAAGAGAGGAGAATGTCCTTGCCATGGAAGTATGTATAACCCTACAACTGGAACAGCATTTGCTGGACCTGCATCATTGCAAGCTGAACCATCTAACACACTAGCACAACTAAACTTCGAAACTGATGCAGATGGCTTTTTATGGGTTTTACCACCAACATGGGGTGTGAATGCTAATGGAGTAATAGGATATGGCCGTTTCGTTAAATAGACGTACTGGCGCAGTTGCCTTTTTCTACTGGCTCTGGGATGGACTAGACAGAACAATTTTTACTGCAATTAAATTTTCATTTCCTGCAAGATTTGTAAGTCCATTTGGGTTTTTGGGGATGCTTACATTTGTTGTATTTGTAATACTTGGAATCTCTGGAGCTTTGTTAATGTTTTACTACCAACCAGTATTGAATAGAGCATGGGACAGCGTACAATTCATAAATGATCAAGTTCCATTTGGATTTCATATCAGAAATATTCACTATCATGCTTCCAATGCAATGGTACTTTTAGCAATTTTACACATGTACTATCAATACTTTAGTGGAAGATACAAAATTAGAAATGAAATTTTATGGTGTTCTGGAGTTATACTTGGTACAGTTACAATTCTAGAAGCATTTACTGGTTATGATGTTATCTTTAGTGAAAGAGCAGAACTTGCAATCAGCATTGCTGCGTCTCTTACCACTTCAATTCCTGTAGCTGGACCAACTATCCGCGATTCAATGTTTGGTAGTGGGTTTTCAGATTTTGTATTAAGATTTTATGCACAACATGTCTTTCTATTACCGCTAGTGATGCTTGGATTAATGGCGGTTCACTTTCCAAGATTCTTGGTATTTGATGTACCAATGGTAATGGCAATTGGAGGAGCTATCATGCTTACCGGAGGAGTATTTCCGGTCGACATGGGATTCAAGTTTGAACCTACTGTGCCACCTGGCATTACTGTCCCTGAATGGTATCTTACAGGACTGTATGCATTTCTAAGAACACAATATGACAAATTTGTTACAGGTGTACTTTGGCCTGGGCTTTTCATAGCGTCATTTTTAATCATTCCATTTGTAGATAGATACAAGAAATTCTCATGGAAAGATCGTCCAATAATTACTGCATTTGGTATTACAGGAATAGCCCAAATTATGGTTACAACATACTGGGGATTTTACATTCCATCTGATACTACTATTCCTCTTGTAGAACGTTTGGTAGTTGATCCAGTGTTTATCTATACCGTGATGATATTGCTAGTTCCATTGGGATTTGGATTTTCATATATGATGATTAAACTTGCAAAAGAATCTGAAAGAAAAGCTAAACTTGCTAAAGAAAAAGGTCCAAAGAAAGTTGCAACAATTCAACTTTCACAAAAATGGATTAATTGGATGATTATTGCACTATTGGCGTTTCAGGTATTTCTAAACATTGCAGCTTATAATGCAGCCTTGACTGGAATGAAAAACATTTCATTATTCTTTATAGGTATTATTTTGATAGTCTTTGCTGGCTTCTTCCATCTTTACAGATATGGATTAAATCAAGCAAAGAATGCACCTCCGCCACCACCTATACCAATACATGAAGATGAACCGAAGGCGTTGGCAGAATTACCACCAGTTCCAAATACTGGTAAACTTTCAGAAGGACATTCTTCAGTGATTGGCAAGAAAGAAACAAAAGAAATTACACAACAAATTCCATCTCCACAAGTTCAAGCAGATTTAGGAGTTGGCACTAACAAAATTTCCGATTTTGGTTCTTCCGATCTAAAAAAATTATAGTTTTTTAAAATTCTAAAAAAGCTTTATAAGAACACCTTGGACCTAAAAAATTGTTGAGTGCGACATCAAGTCATGCATATGGTATAGGCATCATGGCAATCATTATTGGCTCATCGGTAGGAGTTGTTTATTATACATCATTTTATCTTCCAGAATCTTTGATAAAACCTTCCGTAGATGAACACATTTTACACCCAGTTAAAGAAACAATTATACAAATAATTGAAGGCTCCTCTATTTCTACCCAACAAGATAATTTTGTACCAAAATTAGTTGACATACAATTAGGAATTGATAATCTTATAATCTGGAAAAATGTTGACAATACTGCACACACAGTTTCTCCTGATCAAAAAGCTGAAGACTCTTACAGCGGTATCTTTGGTTCTCCAGGTGTCATAAAACCTGGATCTGAGTACAAATTTCTCTTTACAGAACCCGCAATAATAGAATATCACTGTGAACCACATCCTTGGATGAAGGGTAAATTAGAAATTACAAAACAAAGATTCTAGATTGAATATTTTGCAAAAATTATTTTACTTTCAATTTCTTTATGTTGCTCAATAATTGACGCCCGAAATTTTACATCATGTACTTGCTTTGGTTCAAATCCTATTAATGCTGTAAACTCTGCTTTGTTTTCAGGCATAACATCTTTGTTAATGAATAATCTTGAAACATTTTGAGATATTTTCTTTCCATTGTATGATTTGTAGATGATGTGTTCATTAGAATCTAAAATCTGTGTATTAATTACAACTCCATCATATCGCCCTGGATACGATACAATAATTGTTCCTCTAATTTCGGAATTGGGGTGAATCTCTTTTGGCTCCAAATTAAATTCAATATCTTTCACGTAAACAGCATCTCTGAGTAATAATAAATAATTTTGTTAAAACGGGCCGGGAGGGCTTCGATCCCTCGACCACTGGATTAGAAGTCCAGCACTCTATCCAAGCTGAGCTACCAGCCCAAGAATCTGAAAATTAATTGTCATTTTAAGGGTTTACAACCATTTTTTCTGGTAATTTTCTCTTTCCATTTTAAACAAAAATTGCTGTGCATAACCAGCATAAGGTCCAAAATGTTTTACAATTTTTTCATGTAATGTGTTGTATTGTTTTTCTGTAATTGATTTTGTTTCCAGTTCAAATTTTTCTAAATAATATTTCTCTAAAATTCTAATTATCCATCTGTCTAATGGAAACGCTTCTAGCTTATCAAGTGAAAACAACAAAATACAATCTGCAACTTTATTTCCTATTCCTGGAACAGTTAGAATCACTTCTTTTGCATCATGATAATTAGATTTTTTTAGATGTTCAAACTCTATTTGTTTTGATTCAACCATTTTTGCTGCATCTATTATGAATTTTGCTCTATATCCAACACCACAATTTTGAATCTCTTGTATAGTTGCATTTGCAATTTTTTTTGGTTCTGGAAACATGTGAAATTCTTTATTGTCAAATTGAACCTTATCTCCGAATTTTATTGAAATTTTTTCTAAACTTGATTTAATTTTTTGAATATTGGAATTTGAAGAAACAATAAATGATACAAAACACTGAAACGGATCTTGTCTTACTAGTCTAAGTCCCAGATATTTTTTTACAGCAATTTTGGTTGTTTTGTCTTTTGAAATTGATTTGATTATCTCTTCTATGTCATCGCTATTTCTAAAAAAATCGTATTTTCTGTTAGAATAGGATGTGATTTTTCCTAAACTATTTATCTTTAAAATATCTTGACCATTTACGCCATACCAAAACTCTCTTCGTTTTGTCCAAAGAAAGACTTGTCCACTATTTATTGTATTTTCTAAGTTAATTACACTATAATCTATCATTTCAGATAGATATCACTTCATTTACATCTGGAGCATGAGCCTCAAAACCAAACTTTTTATGAATTTCTTGAGCAAACTTTTCACATGATTCAGTATCTCCGTGAACTGTGAGGACTTTGGGATTACCTTTGATTTTTTTAATTACTTCAAAAAGTTCATTTCTGTCTGCATGTCCTGAAAATTCAAATTGTTTTACTTCGGCAGTAACTCTTATCTCTTTTCCTCTAGTGGATACCTTTCCTGTGTCTAATAATTTTCTTCCAGGAGTACCTTCTCCTTGATATGAAACAAGTGCTATTCCATTATTACTGTTAAATGAAAGTTCTTGCAAATAATATGTTGCATTTCCCCCTACTAGCATTCCAGCTGGAGAGATAACAACACAAGGTTCCTCTATTACGTGTTTTCTTTTTTCATGATCTCTAACAGCAACTGACTCATTAATGGCATCTGCAAACACTTTTGGATCTCTTAGATAATTTGGATGATTAAACATTATCTCGTTTACTTTTAGTGCCATACCATCCATGATGATTTTGTGTTTAAAGTTTGAACTTCTTAAAATACATGCCATTTCTTGAGAGCGTTCAACTGAAAACGATGGAATGAATAACACTCCTTTTCTATCCATAACTTCATTTGCAAATTCAATTAATTCTCTTTCGGATTCTTTTCTTGGTTTTTGTTCTGTTTGCGAATACGTGCTTTCAATAATTAAAAGATCAATGTCTCCTATATCCAAGTCTGCCTCACGAAGCATTCTTGAACCATGTGTTTTAATATCACCCGTATAAAAAAGACGTTTTTTCTGAGATTCTACTAGCACCGAACCACCTCCAATCACATGTCCTGTTTCTCTTAATTCAAAAGTTGCATTACCCTTGGTAATTTTCTCTCTGAATCCTATCTCCTTTGCATTTCTCATCATGTTGTTTAACTCAGGTAATCCAAATGGTTGAGCATCTTTTGTAATTTTTAGCATATCTTCTATGAGTAATCTTGTCAAGTCAAAAGTTGGTGGGGTTGCATAGACATCAGTATTTCCACTTACAAACAGAGATGGTACATTTCCTGAATGATCAAGATGGGCATGAGTGATAATAATTGCATCCAGATCTTTTGGCTTTACATGTAGAGGATACTCTGGGGGCATTCCACGTTTTCCAAATAATATTCCATAATCTAATAATAGATTTGTTCCATCACAATTCACCAAAAAACCTGAACGGCCTACTTCATTAGCAGCTCCTAAAACTTTAACTTCCAAGAAATAAATTGAACTTTTCTCTATGTTAAAACCTTCTTAGCACCGATCCGATCATTATGCATATTGTATAATCTGCAAAAGCTTTAATTAGTGTAAGCTAAGACTCGATCCTCATGGGAAGAAGCTTCCAAGAATGGTTAAAACAACAAGATCAAGCAGTAGTTGCTAAAACACGTGCAGGCGACGAAGCAAACAAACCACTTCTTAACCAACTTAATTGGATCTGGGTTAACAATCTCATGAAACAGAGAGCAGACCTAAATCCATCTTCAGCTGAATTACTTGACTGGGTAACATCTGGTCAAATTGATGCAATGAGAAAATAAACGTGCTAAACACGTTATCTTTTTGTTTTTTATTATTTTACTAATTTTTCTTCATGTAAGTCATTTTGTCTTATTGTAAATATGATCAATTGTATCCACGATCAATTTCATAACAGGGTTATGAATTTCGATTATGGTTTAAATAGGAACCTAGCATTGAATAAACTGTAATGCCAATAGCAATACTACCAGACATTGATGAACAAAGATGTATCGGGTGTGCACTATGTGTAGAAATCTGTACAACTCTTGGTCCAGATGTCCTTAGAGTAAAACCTGTTGAAGGCTGGAAGAGAGGTAAAGCATTTGTATTTTATCCAGAAAGATGTATTTCTGATGGTGCATGCATCGGTGTATGCCCAACAAAATCAATCTTTTGGATGAGACCAATGAATTACACAGCTGGACAACCAGTACCTCTTCACAAAAACGGTATCTTCATCAAAGGTTGGGCAGAAGACGCTGCACTATAAGCAGTATCTTTTAGCACACACTTTTTTCTTATTTTTAATTAAACAATAGATTTTTTCTTTATTTCTTTTGGAAGAATCTTCATAAAGTATTTCAAAAATTCATCTGTCTTATCAAAATAAACTTCTAAAAATTGATTGTTTTGAAAAAACTTTGTCCATGTATTTTCAAATGTTGGAAAGTCTTTTGGTTCAAAATCAAATCTTGAAGTTTCATGATGTGCTGCAGGAAAAATATCTGAAATTTCAAGTGGTATTAATCCTAAATGTGGACTATATTGGCAAACTTGAATGGACTCAATATCTTTGAATTTTCGTTTTAATGAGGAATATTCATGTGACAGGTATGCTGGTTTTGTATTAGATTCCTTGGTTATGATCAAAGTTTTTTTCTTTGACTTGAACTTTCTGACTATTTTATGATAAGATTGAATTTCTGGACGATATTGATCCTCTTTTTCATAAAGAAAAATTGCTTTTTCTTTGAATTTTGGAGTAGATACTGCAAGATAATTAGAATTTTCGGTAAGCACATCTATCATTTCAAATAATTTTGGATGTGCTCTTGCCTTTTTTAAGACATACTCCCATAACCTTCCTTCATGAATTGCTTGTTTTACCTTATCGACTTCAATTTTTATTGCATGTAAATTATGTAGCGCAATCTCATTAATTTTCTCAGTACCCTCAATTTGGCGCAATTCATCTGGGGTATACTTTGAGCATACCTCACAATTACATGGGAATACCAAAATATCTGAAAGATTTCGTGTACCGTCATCAGTGATGTATCTTTCTTGTTTTGCATATAACATGTAAGAAGCAGAATCAAAAGTATCACAACCAAGGGCAACTGCAAATGGTATGGTCAATGGATGCCCTGCACCAAAAAGATGCAGTGGGATGGAGTGTGGCATCTGTTTTTTTGCAAATATGATCATCTGTGCCAATAATTTGTATTCATATGATTCCATAAATTCTACTGGACTTCCCAAAGCTAGCATCTTAAAACCCATGTCGACTAAACTTTTTGTTGATTTTGCTACAAGATCAAAATGTTCTCCACCTTGAATTGGCCCAATCCAGATCTGACCATTACTCTCACTATCTTCAAGTGTTTTCTTTGAGACTTTGAGAGTGTGGTTAACATATGACTCAGCTTTTTTCCATGCAAGTCCATAACCTGTAGGTTTATCCAACGGAATTGCAAAATCTGTGAGAATTTTTCTTTCAAATTCTGCCATCTCAGGTGGCAATACTTTGACATCGCCGTACTCTAGAACTTGATATCCTCCAGAATCAGTCATTATAGCTCCGTCAAAATCTATTATTTTATGAATTCCTTTTTTTACAGCTTCATCACCGTAATTGTTTCTGGTGATGTATGCGTTTGTAATTATTAAATCAAAACCCATCTCCTTGATCTTTTTAGATGGAATAGTTTGTTTTACCGGATGAATAACTGGCACATAAGCTGGAGTTTCTATTTTCCCATGATTGGTATGTATTACTCCTATTCTTCCAGCCAAGTCGCTTTTCAAAATCTCAAACAAGTTAATGTTTCTCAATAGGAGCGTTATTTAATCAATAAGCAAAAAATTTTTTCAAATCATTCTGTTTTGTTACTAAATCAAGCCAATCTACTTCTTCATTTATATTTCTTCCATTGATTATATCCAGTACTTTCTCTGTAACTTCTGAAATGCTTTTTCCTGTTACATCTACTTGGAATACCTTTGTTCCAAACCGATTTATTGCATCATGTGCTATAATTCCTAAAATCTCGCTGCCTATATTTTCTCTAGTTTTTTCTTCAGTGTATTCTCTTTTTTTATAAACTAAAATCAAATCATATGGATTTCTTCGTAAAACGATCACTTTCTTTACTTGATTTGGTGATAAAACATATGGTGCTAAATGTCCAACAATTAAACTGGGGCTTGCAATTTTATCTTTAATTGTTTTCTCTAATTCTGACATGTCTACATCATTTGTATCTACATTTTTCTCAAATAATCCAGCATCTTTAGCAATACTGTTTATGTCACTTATTGACAATCCTAGATACTTTGAAATTTCCTTTGTTACCGTATGTTTTCCTACGCCTGGATTTCCAGTAATTACTATTGACATATTATAAAAATAACATGAACAGAATTAAACAATTTCTGCAATACTAATAAGTACAATAGGGTTTTTGTGGGTATTGCAAATTGGCTTACTAGGAAAAGCAAATGTTGGAAAGTCTACATTTTTCTCAGCTGCAACTGAAACTCCTGTTCCAATAGGTAATTTCCCATTTACAACAATTCAGCCAAATATTGGTGTTGCATATGTAAAAGATGATTGTGCATGCAAACATTTTGGAATTAAACATCAAAATCAATTATGTGTAAATGGAACTAGGTTTATACCAATTAAACTGATTGATGTTGCAGGATTAGTACCTGGAGCACATGAGGGAAAAGGGTTAGGAAATAAATTTCTTGATGATGCAAGACAAGCAGAAATTTTGATACATGTTGTTGATATTGCTGGAACCACTGACATTCAAGGACATCCTGTCCCAATAGGCACACATAATCCTCTTGAAGATGTTGAATTTGTTGAGTATGAATTTGATCAGTGGTTTATAGACATACTTCGAAGAGAATGGGATAAACTTACTAAAGAAATAGAACAAAAAAGAGCAAAACTAACTGATGGTATAGCAAAAAGATTTACTGGTTTAGGAATCAAAGATTATCAGGTACAAGATGTATTGCATAAACTAGAATTAATTTCAAAAAACCCAAAGGAATGGAATGATTCTGACATCCAATCTTTTGTTAAAGAATTAAGAAAAAACACAAAACCAATAATAATTGCAGCAAACAAGGCAGACCTTTGTAAAGATCTTGATATAATTAAAAAAATTCCTGACCATATTGTAATTCCTTGCAGTGCTGAGACTGAATTGTTGTTAAGAAAAGCTACCAAATCTGGGATTGTAAATTATGAATCTGGAGATGAACAATTTTCTGTAGTGAAAAATAAAGAAATACTGCCACAACAACAAAAAGCACTAGACTTGGTAAATACAGTGTTTTCAAAAATCCACTCAACCGGAATTCAAAAAATTTTAAACATAGCCGTATTTGATTTGTTAAAACTCATCGTTGTTTTTCCTGTAGAAGACGAGACAAAATTAACAAACAAAAATGGTGATGTTTTACCTGATGCAAAATTATTACCACGAGATTCAAATGCAAAAGATTTGGCAGGTCTTATTCATGCTGATATTGCCAAGGGATTTTTACATGCGATTGATTGTAAAACAAAACAAAGAATCGGTGGTGATCATAAACTAAAAAATGGTGATGTGATCAAAATTGTTTCAACATTAAGTAGAGGATAATATGATTGGTCTAGGCGTTGAAAGTACAGCTCATACCTTCTCTTGTGCAATATTGGAAAAAAAAGGAAAACAAGGAAAAATTCTATCTGATGTGAGAAAAATTTATCGTCCTCCTGAAGGCGAGGGCATTCATCCAAGAGAAGCATCACGTCATCATGTTGAAAACAGCGCTATTGTGTTATCTGAATGTCTTAAAGAGGCTAAAGTCACAATTAAAGATCTTGATATTATCTCATATGCAGCAGGACCAGGACTTGGTCCTTGTTTGAGAGTAGGAGCAGTAGTGGCACGTTCTCTATCATCTTATTACAACATTCCAATCTATCCTGTAAACCATGCAATTGGACATATTGAATTAGGAAAATTACTTACTGGTGCAAAAAATCCACTTGTTCTTCTAGTCTCTGGAGGACATACAATGATACTTGCATTTCTAAATAAACAATGGCGTGTTTTTGGAGAAACTTTGGATATTACATTAGGTCAGCTACTTGATCAATTTGGAAGATCAATTGGATTTGCTTCTCCATGTGGAAAAAATATTGAAGATTTGGCTTCATCAACTTCTAATTATGTTCTACTTCCATATTCTGTAAAAGGAAATGATGTATCGTTTTCTGGGTTGTTATCTGCAACAAAATCAATTGTACCAAAAAGTAAAGCAGATGCATGCTTTTCATTACAGGAAACTGCTTTTGCAATGATTAGTGAAGCAGTAGAGCGAGCCTTATCATTTACTAGAAAAAAAGAATTGCTAATCGTTGGCGGTGTTGCTGCAAACAAAAGATTATCTGAAATGCTACAAGACGTTTGTAAAAGGCACGGTTGCAAATTTTTTGTAGCTCCACAAAAATATGCTGGTGATTGCGGTAGTCAAATATGTTGGACAGGATTATTAGAATCACAAGTAAAAAAAGGTGTTTCTTTAGAAGAGACTTTTGTCACACAATCATGGCGATTGGATTCAGTTAAAGTGGATTATTGATTTTTATGTTCTTCTATTGCATTTTCGATATTTTTTAGCCAGTCTTTGGTATTGAACACTCCAAATTTGTATGT
>JBOGRE010000006.1:0-3476 GCA_050749345.1 Nitrosarchaeum sp.
TTATCTTAAAACATTCCCAATAGTACAATAAATCATGAAAATGACAAGATATTTCATAACTCTGTCTCAGCTAAAGCATTCATAAGATCTTCCATCATC
The DNA here is from genome assembly GCA_050749345.1 of Nitrosarchaeum sp. Taxonomy (GTDB): domain Archaea; phylum Thermoproteota; class Nitrososphaeria; order Nitrososphaerales; family Nitrosopumilaceae; genus Nitrosarchaeum. The sequence continues at coordinate 100 of JBOGRE010000006.1, forward strand.
TTATTCTCGGGTAATCCTAGTAAGATTACCCAGAAGGAAACAATTTCTCAACGCACCACAATTTGTAGCAGTTTATTGTTATATGTTGCGACAAATGTCGCAGGAAAATTACATAAAAAGGCGAAGAGACGCACCACTAATTGTTTCAGTTTGTATCCGTAGCTATTTCATGCGTAACAGGAACAGTTTGTGACAACTATTCCACGCATGACAAAAAAAGGTAAGATATCTTTTGTATCTACTTGTAACAAATTGCAACAACCAAAAACAATAAAAAATTAGCTTTCTTCATCCTAAGATTATACTAAATACGAATCTGTTAAGATTTAGTCATTCAATACCCTCTTAGGAGTTTAATGTTGTAATGGTTACGTTTTCCTTTGAGTGTCAAACGCTGATAATTCCTTCATTAATTAAAAATTGAATTGCATACAAAAAGTCATCCTCAGAAATTAAATTCCGCCACCACCACTCTACAGTGTTTTTTATCCAAGTTGGAATTGGTTTAACTTCTTGATTTTTAATAATTTCGTACTCTTCAACAATTTTAAATTCTGAAACAGAAACTGATTGTCCAAGATATTTTCCTATTATGTTATACGTTCCAATTGGATCATCGTGGCTGATTTTAACAAGGGTATAATACGAGCCTCTATCTGCATCATCGTTTAAAATCTGAGCTACTATTGCACGAGAGCTAATTTCTATTCCATCAGGTTTTACTACTACAAGATCAACATACGCACCTTTTCGAAACTCACTTACCTTCCCAGAAATTGGAACATCAATATTTTTTTGATATTCTGGTAAACGATACTGCGGTATTTCTTCAAGTAACCCTGCTGAAACATTAAGAATTCTATTATCGATTAGATACTCCATCGAAGAGATAAACTCTGAATCTGTAACTAGATCCTGCGACCACTGAAAAACTGATGTCATGATCCAATCTGGAATTTTTTTATCACTTACAATGTGTGATTGGTTGGGACTCTGGTATTCACCGACTCTTGGCATTCCAGATTTGCAATACTGGTTATCAGGACATTGAGAACAGTAGCCTGTATCGCCACATACGTATGAGCCGGTATCTGAGAGACAACTATGCCACCTGTGACATCCACTTTGGTGAGCATAAACAGGACTAATTATTACAAGAGATAAAATCCCAACAAAGAAAACTAGCCCTTTCAATGGTTCTTAAGAAATGATCTTAATCTAAAGCATTACGTCAGTACCGCAGATTTTTCCTCGCAAAACGGGGGGATACCATTTTTATCGACAATCAATAAACTCGTTTGCACGTAAATGAAGCATTTAGATTCTTTTATGTCAAATATCTAAGATTATCAAATCTCAACAGATTTGGATTAAGTGTAAAAGAATTCATTGATTATCAAAAAAATAGAATGACAGATTGTCAAGAAATCACGATCGTGAAAACTAAAATAGAAAACATGAACCAGAGTATGATAAACAATAATGAAGAAAAAATACATTAAAATCAAAACTGAAGAAGAATTCAATGAATTACTCTCTCAGGGATATACTGTAGTTGATAGAAGCGGATCTTTGTCTATGAGTAAAGATGAAAATGGAGAATTAAAAACAAATTACAGTTATGGTCATATTTTCTTAGAAAAAGATGATGTACGATTAACTGTTGATTGTTCAGAATTAGGTGCACTTTTTGCATTACAATATAATCAATTTGCAGATATTGACGGAGTTTACATGGATAAAATTTCAGATCATACTACAAAAACCGATATTGAAATGTACACTTATGATCATTTTGATAAACGACGTAAGCCTTGTATTCATATAGAAAAAATTGATTCTAAAAATAATAAGAAAATTATTAATTTTCTTAAAGCATATGCTGAATCAGAAATTAAATTATACAAACAAAATAATTTGGGAAAAAATATGTTTAATTTATTTTCTAATGTATTGATACTAACTGAAAATGATAATAAAATCAACTGTGAAATAATGGGCAAAAATTCTACTTCACTTCAAAAAATTATTGGATTAAAAAATAACTCCAAGGATATGCAAAATTGTTTTGCTTTTAGTTATTTTTACATTTATTCAAAATCCAATCAATCTAAATTTAGTCCAGATGTATTCCTAGGTTGTATATTATATGATTTGAAAAACCAAAAAACAATTTCATTCAATCTATGCAGTACTTATGAAAATGAAACTTTACAAAAAACATCTTCACAAGAATTATTCATAAAATCATGTGAGACTTTATTAGAAAAATCCTACCAACAAGAAAATTTTCTAAGTATTATGCATGTATCTTTATTTCATGCAAACTATACACCGTTACCATGGATATTTTTTTCTACATTATATCCATTTGAATATATGCAAAATGATGAACTCAAATCACAAGTAACTATACCTGAATTATTTGTCTTTGGTATGTCTAAAGAGTTGAATACAGAAGATAGTTTTTACTACAAGGGTGTCACTGAAAATTCTCGAGGTAGCGCAGTAATTCGGTTTGATCTTTTAGATGATAAAAAAACAGATTACAATCTTCGATTTGATGTTTCTCCAGGGGAGGAATTCCTGCATATTGATTTTGGCCACTATATTGATGGAAAAATGACCAAATTTTTGTCTCATTTTCCAATAGATATGAACACAGTACAGAAATTTAGTAAACGTATGTTTGTTTCAATTATGTCTGCAGGATTTTATGATCCCGATTTTGCAAAAATCTTAAAGAATAAAATAAAAAATACTGCAGAAATTATAAAACAATACAAAGAATTAAGCGAACCCTTGAAAATCATGCATTTATCTGATGAGAAAGCTAAGTGGTTAGAAGAAAATCACTTATCTGATGATTATGTAAAAATTTTTAACGATGAATTTGTAAATGATGTAAAATATAAACAAATTTTGAAACAATATCAGTATCTTTACAGTAAAGATGAAAAAGGGAATATTGGTTTTTCACATGAGGGATTAATGGTATTAGTTAGAAATTTTAAAGAAGAAAATTCAAAATTATATTTTTTAGAGAATTATTTTTTAAAACATGATATTGTTCATGAAGAAGAATAGTTATACAAGGTTCAAATCTTGGCAGGTCCGCAATAACACGAAAAATGGTGCGGTTCTCAACTGTTTTGAAGGTGTCCACCCACGGTTTAGACCCAAACGAAAAGATTCGTTTCAAAATTATGATGAATCCCTTCGGGCCCGCATTATCTGTTAGTTCGAGCCCCGTCTATTTTTGATAACAATTTGTAGCAAATTTTAATAAAAAATTAGATCTAGGCCTTGAAAATTTGTATACTAGTTTGAAGTAAATTAGTTAACATGATTTTCATTGCTCTCATAAAATTTAGAAG
>JBOGRE010000007.1:0-12192 GCA_050749345.1 Nitrosarchaeum sp.
GTATTACAGAAATAGAATTTTCATCAATTATTTTTGTAATCATGATATTATTCTAGTTAACAGAAACAAAAGAGTTTAGCTTGTAACTTCACTAGTTTTTGTCTCTTCAGTTTTTTTCTTGAGATAATTTTCAACCCAATCCAAGGTAAGGACGCCTGATTCAGCTAGGTTTGTTAGAGAATTTGCAGAAGCTTCACCTACCACCTTTCCATTATTTTTTCTCAATTGACGCCACTTTAGCGCTGTATTTCCACTCTTTGAATTATAGATAATTCCAAGAATATCTCTTGCATTAACAAACGTAATGTCTCTTACTTTTTTCAAAGTGACCTTGTCAGCTGCTTCTACATAGATTGAACCCAAATTGTCTTCTCGTTCTGCAAATACTTCGGAATCTTCCAAGTAACTTCTTGGAGCATAAGAACGACATGTGCTACCAATTATGAATCTTCTAAAACTTTCCAATGATGCTGGAGTATCAATTGCAACCATTTTGAATGAATCAATAATTCGTCATTTATCAATCTTCTTGAAAGACTCAATAGGTATCTGCCTGAATTATGCCTTGCGGGCAGTGATGACCCTATCCCTTTGATTGATGATGAGGATCTTGAGTTCTGAGCCTGCTCTTAGAATTTATGATAGACATGATAATTTCATATCATGAAATCCTTAACCGAATATCTTACATATAATATAAAAACACGAATAGCTTTTGTCAATATTACTCCTGACATAAGAAAATTAGTTCTCAAAAGTAAAATTCAAGAAGGACTTTGTCTTGTAAATGCAATGCATATCACAGCAAGTGTTTTCATTAATGATGATGAAAGTGGATTACATCAAGATTATAAAAAATGGTTAGAATTACTTGCACCACATGAACCAATTGATCAGTATGATCATAACAAAACAGGTGAAGACAACGCTGATGCTCATCTAAAACGACAAATAATGGGAAGAGAAATTGTTGTTGCCATTACTAGTGGTAAATTAGATTTTGGTCCATGGGAGCAAATTTTCTATGGAGAGTTTGACGGACAAAGACCAAAAAGAGTTTTAGTTAAAATTATTGGTGAATGACTTATCCAAAATCTACATCACGTTTCTGACTTTGTGATTCATTTTTTCTTGCAGAAGCTCTGAATTCATCATCATGATTTTGAGGTCCATGACCGCATTTTACACATGCTACTCTTAATCCATCATCATTTTTTTGCCAACTTTCACAGCCACAAAAGCATGCCATGTATAATATAATTTTCAATATGATATATCTTTTGGGATCATTAATTGAATTACGGAAATTTATTCTTAAGCTGATTTACAACATTCGCCCATTGGAATCTCATGATCATGAGGGCATTTTCTTGGATGCTTTAACATAGTACAAAGAGCATCGGTAAATTGTTTATTCATATGATGTTCAATTCCACATACCATCTCTTCATCAATTGCAACTTTTAATGCACTATCCATCAAAACTTCTAATAATCTGCTATTTCTCATCATGCTGGAGCCAATTCTTTCTCCATCTTGAGTGAGAGTTACACCTGCTTTGTTATAGTTTACAAGATTTTTCTCATTTAATTTTTTGAGCATTTGTACAACACTTGGTTGTCTAACATTGAGCATTTTTGCAATTGTACTGATTTTGACATTTTCTCCCCTCTCTTTAATATGCCAAATTGCCTTTAGATACATTTCAACATGTTCTGCTTCAGCAGTTCCTACGAAAAGAATTTCATCATTTTCGTCATTTATTGCATCCATATTATACAGCCTTTGAATCTTTTAATAAATATTCAAAGTATTGTCGTGCAAATCCAGCTAATCCTGCATGATCTGCCCAAATTGCAACTAGATCAGACGTATTCATCTCTCCCATTTCTGGACCCAATAAAATCACGACATATCGGTTATCTGAAATTATCCCTCCCCCAAAGAGTCCTTTTTTGATTTTTACAGTTGCAACTCTACTTATTGCCTTTAGGGATTCTTTATCCATTTTATCTGAAGTTAATATTTTAATGTCTACACCTTTATCATGTAATGATCTCAATTTTGGTAATGCCTGTCTTACTAATTCCTGTCCTGCTTCAGGCAATGCAATCATTACTTCATTTCTGCAAGATTCAACCATTTCCAAAATTTTTGAAGCGATGTTTATTGCACCTGATAATACCCATATGTCTGGCTTCTCACTAGTTCCACTTTTTTCATACAATGGCACTAGTTCATTTAAAATAATACTTTGATTTTGTAAAAAATCGTTTTGCATTTTCTGTTTTGTAGTCTCCAATCCAGTAGATGGAGATTTTGCAAAGTATTTTGTAGGTCTGGAATCATCAGAACCAATCCATCCTTTTTCTTCTAATGTTCCTAATACCTCATAAATTTTTGAATAAGGAACACCTGATTTTTGACTAAGATCAGAAGCTGTTAATTCCCCCACTTGAAGTAATGAGGAAAATGTCCTAGTTTCATAGCTAGTAAGACCTATTTTTTCTAGAGCCTTTCTTGTCTTATCTGATATGTTCATACGATCTATTCGATCAATTTTGATATTTAAACCAGGTATGCCTGATTACTAAATTCAACACGGGGGCAAGTGTGAAATGCATTATATACCATTTCAGAAGAGTTTCCAATACAGTCATGGCATTAATTCAGATTTCCAATCAATCAAGTAAAAGTCTAGGAAAGAAATCTACCATTAGATTCACTCAGAGCATCTGTCCAGACTGTAACATGATTTTAGATGCTGAAGTCTTTGAGCGAGATGACAAAGTCTACATGTCAAAGATTTGTCCAACTCACGGTGAATGTGAGGAATTATACTTTGGTTCTTATCAAATGTACAAGAAATTCAGCACATATTGGATGGATGGTAAAGGTGCTCATTCTCCAAATGTAATGATTGACAAATGTTCATGTCCAAATAACTGTGGATTGTGCTCAAATCACTTATCTCACAGTGGACTGGCAAACATGATTGTAACTAACAGATGTGATTTGACATGTTGGTATTGCTTCTTTTATGTAAAGAAAGGTCTTGAAGGTGCTTACATGTATGAGCCAGACCATACTCAAGTCAGAGGAATGATGAAGACTCTAAAAGCTGAAAGACCAATTCCAGGTAACTCTATTCAAATTACTGGCGGTGAGCCGATGCTCAGAGAAGATATTGCGGATGTTATTAAAATAATGAAAGAAGAAGGCGTTGACCATATTCAGATGAATACAAATGGTATCAGACATGCAATGGATCCAGAAGCTGCAAGAGAGGTGAGACTGGCTGGATGTAACAACTTGTATCTTAGTTTTGATGGTGTAACTGCAAGAACAAACCCAAAGAATCATTGGGAAATTCCATACGCCCTTGATAGCTGCAGAAAGACCGGAACCACTGTAGTGTTTGTTCCAACTGTAATCAAATCAATTAACGACCACGAACTAGGTGGAATTATTAGATATGCACAAAAGAACATGGACGTAGTTCATGCTGTTAACTTTCAACCAGTATCACTAACTGGTAGAATGGGTAAAGGAGAACGTGAAAAATATAGAATTACGGTTCCAGATTGTATTCAAAGAATTGAAGAGCAAACAAACGGTGAAGTAACTGTTGATGACTGGTTCCCAGTACCAAGTTGTATGCCATTAACTAATGTAATTGAAGCATTCTCTAGCAAACCAAAGTATGAATTATCAATCCATTTTGCTTGTGGTGCAGGAACATACATCTTTGAAGATGCAGAAACAAAGAAATTTGTTCCATTAACTAAATTCTGTGATATTCAAGGAATGCTCGAACTATTTGAGGACAAAGCCGAAGAGATTCGTTCTGGTAAAAACAAATACTTTACAATGCTAGAAGTTGTAAGAAAACTAAAGGGCTTTGTTGATACAAAGAAACAACCAGCCGGATTAGACTTGGCAAGGATGTTTGGCAATATACTTATGAAGAGATCTTTTGAAGCAGTTGGTTCATGGCATGTCAAAGGATTGTTTCTAGGCATGATGCACTTCCAGGACAAATACAATGAAGATTTAGAAAGATTACAAAGATGTGATATTCATTATTTGACTCCAGATCTTAGGATCGTTCCATTTTGCGCATTTAACGTAATTCCAGAATGGTACAGAGACAGAATTCAAAAGAAATATTCCATTACTGTAGAGGAATGGGAACAAAGAGAAGGAGTCAAATTAGAAGATGGTCTGTATAGAGGTCTTATGAGACGTGGAGCAGGTGATGAGCTTGCAGCTGGCTGTGCAAAAAGTCAGATGTTTCATGATGCAGCTCAGGCAACAATGTAAAACTAGTACGAATTTTTTCAACTAATACCTTTTAAGGTCTATTTCATTTTTTACTCTTATTGAATATTGGTGTAATTCATGGTTTTATAGGTGGAGGTGGAGGAATAGAAAAAACATTATTGACAATGCTTGAAACATTAGAGGAAACTAATCACAAAGTTACATTATACACATTTTCAAAACCAAAACTAACTTTTAAAAAAATTACTGTTAAGAGCTTAATTCCAATTTCTATACCAGCATTTGGGTTATATCAGCGTGTAATGGAATCAAATCTGGTATCAAAAGCAAAAAATGAAGATGTTATTATTCAAGCTTCAGGCGGTTTTGCTGTACCGAAAAATACAAAGCAAAAGGCAATCATATATTGTCATAGTGATTTTTCAAATGAGTTAGAAAAAACTATAACAAAGTACAAGGGAATTTGGGGAAAATACTATAAAATATACTATGAAAAGACAAAACAAGCCCTTAAAAAAATAAATCAAGAAAATATCATATTACTTTCTAATTCTAAATACGTTCAAAATTCTATAGAAAAAACATATGGAAAAAAATCTTCTCTTTTATATCCGCCATTGGACTTGTCTGAATTCAAGCAAAATTTATCCAAAAAAAAATCTCTGATAACTATTTCTAGATTTTCAGCTGAAAAAAATCTTGAATTTGTTATAGATGTAATGAAAAATCTTTCGATTGATTCCATAATTATAGGCAATACAAAAACTAAATCCAATGAAATCTATTATGATTTACTTGATTCTAAAATTAAAGAGACACATTCATCAAATATCATTTTGCTAAAAAATATACCTAGAAAAACTCTCCTAACCAATCTTCTTGAATCTAAAGTGTATTTTCATGCATCCCCTGAGACTTTTGGATTAACTATAGTTGAAGGAATTTCTGCAGGATGTGTCCCAATAGTGCCTAATAATTCTGCTCACCTAGAAACTGTCCCTTTTTCTGAATTAAGATATGAGCCAAATGACATTAAAAATGCACAAGAAAAAATTAAACAAGCACTTGCAGGCAATTTTGATAATCTGATAGTCCCTTTACAAAACTCAATACAAAAATATGATAAAGAACAGTTCAAAAAATCATTTATTTCTATAATTGATAGTATTTTCAATTAAATTATAGAGCAGAAATCTTATATTTTTTCCATCTTTCTGTATCTAAACTCATATCCATAGTAAGTTTTGGTCCAGAATACTCTTTGATTGTCATAGGTTCTATCTCAGGAGTTGTAATTTTTGCCAGTTCAAACATTGAAATTTTCTTATCTCCAACAATATGAATAATTTTTTTTATATCTGAATCAAGAACCTCTTTAATCCCATTGGCTACATCTTCAGCAAATAGATACGTACCAAATCTATCTGTAAATGCTTTTGGATATGGCCATTTTTTCTTGGCAATAAAGTTTGTTCTAATGATCAAATGATTGTGTAATCTTTTTACTTCTTGCTCTCCTAACAGCTTTGTTAATGCATAGAAATTTTCTGGATAAGGTATGGATGACTCATTATACATTCCTACATGACCATCAAAAACACATGCTGTACTTACATAAACAAATTTTCCATTGGGATATGATTGCATTAGTGCATCCACAAGATTTTTTGTTCCATCAACATTTGTTTTCCATGTTAATTCTTTTTCTTCTTCACATTTTCTAACACTTGTAATAGCTGCAGTATGTATTACAATATCAATTTTATTTTTCTTAAAAAAATCAATTACTTGTTCTTTATTTGTAATATCTAATTCTTTATGATCAGGAGTTAGTGCTTTGGGAAATATCTTTTTTAACTTAATTCCAAGAGCTCCCGTAGAACCAGTAATTAAAATAACCATAACTAATACATCAACCCTATTCTAATATTCTTTGTTCAATCGTTAAAATTTTTGTCTATCTATTTTACCACGAAGAATGTTAACTACCTTATCTGAAGTTTTGTTATCTCCTAACGATTCAATCCATTTTAATTTATTTTTTGATGATGTGATTAATTTTACAGATTCTACAAGATTTTCAGGATCTAAGCCTGAAAGTATATTTCCACCCGCTTCAATATATTCAGGACGTTCTGTACTTTCCCTAATGGTAACACAGGGAATGCCAAAAAATAATGCTTCTTCTGGAACCGTTCCTGAATCAGTTACTAGACAAAATGCATTTTTTTCTAATTTAGAAAAATCAAAAAATCCAAGTGGATTAATGCATTCTATTCCTTTTGGAATTTTTTTCTTAATCTTGCTTACTGTTCTTGGATGAATTGGATAAATTACTCTTTTTTTAAATTTTGAATGAATTTTTTCTAATCCTGAAAAAATTTTTGCTAAACTTTGAGAATCATCAACATTTTCACTTCTATGTGCAGTCACCAAAAAGTAACTATTTGGTTCCAATTTCATTTTTTTAAGAATTGAACTTTGTTCAATCTGTTTCATAAAATAATCAATTACTTCAATTATTGGATTACCAACAACATAAATTTTACTTGGATGAATGTTTTCTCTGATTAGATTTTCTCTTGAATAATTTGTATATGATAAAAGAACTGACGATAGATGATCAATTAAAACACGATTTTTTTCTTCTGGCATTCTAAAATCATACGCTCTCATTCCTGCTTCTAAATGAAAAATTTTTACACCATGATGTGCAGCTGGAATTGCTGCTAATCCACTGTTTGTGTCTCCCAAAATAAGTAAAATATCTGGTTTTTCTTTTAAGATTATTTTTTCACTTTTTTCTATAATTTCGCCAATTTCTTTTCCATACTCTCCTGTATTAATTTTAAGATTGTAATTCGGTTTTCTAATTTTAAGATCTGAAAAGAAAACCTCATTCAACTCAGGAGTAAAATTTTGATTAGTATTTACCATAATATGCTCAAAATTTGAATCTAATTTAGAAAAAATTCTGCTTAATCTAATAATCTCTGGTCTCGTACCAAAAATTGACATTATTTTCAATGTTTAAATAACAAATTATAGATGACTTAAAGTTTTCATAATTGATTAAATCAATTTTTAATTAACGACTAATTTATTAATTAAATTTATAACCTAAAATTAATGAAATACTCGTCAATACTAAATGATCGTACCATCTTGATTACTGGTGGAACAGGCAGCTTTGGTCACCAAATGGTAAAAGAATTAATGATATACAAACCTAAATCCATTCTAATTTTTAGCCGAGATGAAGATAAACAGCGTTTAATGCAAGATGAATTTAATTCTCATCCAATATCAAAAAAATTAGAATTCATAATTGGTGATGTTCGTGATTATGATCGTATGTATGCTGTCACAAAAAATGTCGATATAATTTTTCATGCAGCTGCTCTTAAACAAGTACCTGCTGTTGAATCACATCCTTATGAAGCTGTTAAGACGAACATTTTTGGAGCATATAATGTAGTAAAAGCTTCTGTTGCCAGAAAAGTCAAAAACGTAATAGCAATAAGCACTGACAAGGCAGTTAAACCCGTAAACGCTATGGGTATGACTAAAGCATTACAAGAGAAAATTATGCTTTCAGATGATCTAACAAAGGACAGTACAAAATTTTGTTGTGTAAGGTATGGAAATGTTCTTGGAAGTAGAGGTAGCGTCATTCCAGTATGGAATTCAAAAATAGACAATAATCAACCTCTGCCAATCACTCATAAAGAAATGACCCGATTCTTACTTACATTATCCGAAGCTATTGATTTGGTATTTTATTCACTCAAACATGGAAATGGTGGTGAAATATTTGTCAAAAAAGCTCCTGCCGCAAAAATGACTGATCTAGCATTAGCATATGCTGAACTAAAAACCGGAAAGAAAAACTATCCTTTAGAATTCATAGGGATAAGAGCTGGGGAAAAAATAGATGAAATCTTAATTTCAGAAGAAGAAATGCGTCATAGCATAGAAAGAAAAGATCATTTTGTAATAAACAAAGAGGCAAAAATTGATAAATTTTCAACAAAGAGTGTAATTTCACATGAACAATATGGTTCATCCAATACTAAGCATCTAACTATAGATGAATTAAAACATATTATGAAAAAACTACAATGGACTACCTAGAGCCAGATTACTTCTTTGCTTTAATGTAATAATATGCATCACTAATATCTTCATACGTAATTGAAAATTTCTGAAATAGTTCATCTGTTTCTTTTTTTGTTCGTGAATAAGTTTTATCATTATAATATTCTAATCTAGGAATTTGAACATAAAATAATCCATCTTTCTTTAATACTCGAAAAATTTCATCGATATATGATTCTTGAACTATCTTTAACATGTGTTGAAAAGCTAGTTCAGAATATGCTAAATCAAAATAATCTGCATTAAGAATGTTTAATGTCTTACCGTCATTTACAACAAATTTTGCATTCTTAAATTTACTATTGTATTCTTTTGCTTTTTTTATCATTTCTGGAATAAAATCTACTCCAATGTATTCATCAACATACGGTGTGACCCATTTACATGTTCTACCCATTCCACAAGCAAGATCCAATACTCTCATTTTTTTATTTAATTTTATATTCTGTGAAAAAATTAACGCCTCTTTTTTTGTCTCAAATGTCTCTTTATCAAATTGATCACATATTGCCTCCATTACGCTTTCTACATCTTTATCGGCTGCTTTTTTCCAATATTTTTCTGTACGATCTGTTGGTTTAATTATTTTTTTTATTGCAGTTTTTACTTTTTTTATCATCATTTACATTATCTTTATAATCTATTTATTGACCTTTTCCATTTTCAATTTGTTTTAAAAATGATCTCATCTCTTCTATTTCTTCTTCAGAAATTTTTCCAGTCTGAATATCTAATAATGTTCTAAATATTTTTGCCATAAGAGGATTCTGTCTTATCATGACATCTGCTTCAACTTTGAACTGAGTTTTCCTGTGCCAAGCTCCAATTATTATTGATGCTGGAATGTAAATTGCTACAAAAACCAAAACAAAAACCCATAACTCTTTGAAAATTTCATTCAGAAATTCAACTCTTTCAATTAACAATCTGTGAAAAATCAAAATAAAATTAGCAAAGGTTAGTACAAATATTAAATATACACTATGGCCTTGTCTAAAATCAAACCAACGTCTTCTAAACCAATCCTGATTCATTTATTATATTTTTAAAAATTGGTTAATAACATTAACGTAGTAAAAACATTTGTCTATAACATCAAAAAGATGTCATGCGTTATAATATTTCAACCTCTTTGTTTTCTTTTAAGATATTCTTGAAGTATTTTACTTGATGTAGATTTTGGAAGTATCTCAAACATAATATTTCTTATACAATGTCTTACTTTTATAAAAAGTGGTTTTGTACTCTTAAATTTTTTTAAGGCAATACTATATTTTTTTAATTCTTCTTTATCTAATTGATTTAGAATATTTTTTCTAATTTCATTTGCATTATTCAATGCTTTATCCATTTTTTTTGCAGTTAACTGAGTTTCATGAATTCTATATTTGCCCAAAATTTTTGGAACAAGATGTAATCTACAATTATGTAAAATACAAAATCTTAACCATAATTCATAATCTTCGGCAAAACCTACTTTTTCATCAAACATACCAAACCTTTCAAATGCAGATTTGTGAATTAAACTAGTTGTCGCATTACCAATATAATGATCTAAAAGTATTGTATTAAGTTCAAAAGAACTCTTTGAATTATAATTTGGTTCAATAAACTGTCTTAGAATTTTTCCATTAGAGTCTATAATATCATAATTAGAATATAAAATGCAATTAGTCACATCATCTAATTTTTTAGATTCATCGATAATTTCTTGTATAGCATTTGGATATAGCAAATCATCAGCACTTAACCATTTGAACCAATCACCCTTCATTTCTTTTATGCCTGTATTTAGTGCGGATGCCGTTCCACCATTTGACTTTGAAATAATTTTAATTTTGTCAGAGAATTTTTTTATGACTTCTAGTGAATTATCTGTAGATCCATCGTTTACCACAATAACCTCAATTTGTTTATAAGTTTGATTTAACGCTGATTCTATACACTCCTTAACAAATTTTTCAGTATTAAATACAGGAATAATAATTGAGACTAGCATTTTTTATGTATGTATATTATCAATTATATTCATATCATATTAAGATAGTTGAAATATCATGGATTGGTTAGGTAAAATTATTCAAAAACATGTTAATTCCGACGACACTGTTTTGGATTTAGGATGTGGTATTATGAAATCAACTACAGACATCTTAGAGGTAATTGACAGGGATAAATATTCCAATTTAACATGGAAAAAAAGAAAGATTATTCATTTTCTTCAAAATTCACCAAAAATTCTTCAATGCAAATCCTTGCTTGGTTGTGATATTTATCCAAAATATCTTGATATATCAAAACAGTATTTTCCAATTGTAAAATTAGGTATGGATGAATTAGATCGATTTGTAGATCATAGTTTTGATGTTGTTTTATGTATTGATGTATTAGAGCATTTATCTTTGGAAAATGCAATTTCAGCTATTGAACATATGAAAAGAATCACAAGAAAAACTGTGATAGTATACACTCCATCTAAATTTGAAACTAATGAGGAACATGTTGAAAATGTATGGGGTTTAGGAGAAAATCCATTGCAAAGACATCAATGTTTTATAAATCCAGATAAACTTGAGGAACTTGGATTTACAATTTCGTTTCCAAAACCTGACAAAAATACACTTGCAATTTTTAAAAAATCAAACTAGTTTCAATAGTTCTTCTTTATTCTATTATAATATTCTAGTTTGACTTTCACTTTTCAATTAATTTACTAATTTTTTTTTGAAATATTTCTTTAGAAAATTTTTCAATATGAACAGATAATTTTGGCAAAAAATCATCAAATTTACCTTCCATGGCATTACTGATTTTCTTAATTGCATCTTCATTGTCTTTATATCGTAACTCTTCAAACGGAACAGTCTCCTTGTGAGCAGAATTGTCAGGAACTATCGGAATACAGCCAGCTGCAATACTTTCAACAACGGAAATGCCAAAGGTCTCTTTTGATGTGTGAAAGTATACCTTCGCTGTTGCTAGCAACTCTATAATATTCTGTGGTGATATATTGTTGTAAATTTTTACATTATTCCCTTTCATTATTTGTAAATTTTCTAAAATTTTAAACTGATTTTTATATTTTGCATTACCTATTAATTCACAAAAAAATTTGGTATTATTAAATATCTTAATTAGAGATTCTAAATTTTTTTCAACAGAGAATCTGGAAATTGTAATTACTTTACTTTCTTTTTGTTTGTTTGAAATATTAGAAAATTTATTAATATTTACTGGTGGATAAATCACGCAAGAATCTCTATCAAAATTCTTTTTAATTTCAGTTTTGGTAAAATTAGAGTTTGATATTAATCTGACATTCTTGTTTTTCAAAAGTTCAATACTTTTCTGAATATTATTTTGAATGATTTTATAGTATAATCCCCTTATTCCATGAAATTTTCTCTTTACAAATTCTAATTCTCCTGAAAAAGAAGAATGACAATACAAGTATACCAATTTTGCATTGGATTTTTCTAATGTTAGGCCACCACTCATTACAAAAAGTATATTCTCATTAGAAACAGAATTAAAGAGATTTTTTACTTCCATCATTTTTTGATATCTCCAAAACATTGGAAATTTTTTTTGTTTAATTTGATGAATAGAAAATGAATCTGTTTGCTTAATATCTGGAGATTTTACACAATACAGTGTTGTCTTGATCTTATTTGTAATTAACACATCTATTAGAGATAGACTAGTTACTTCTGCACCTCCCATCACATCAAAATAGGGATGAATTATGCC
>JBOGRE010000008.1:0-4927 GCA_050749345.1 Nitrosarchaeum sp.
GTCTTTGGTATTGAACACTCCAAATTTGTATGTTTGTTCTCCATCTTTTGTTTTGGCAGTGAAACATACTTTTTTTATCAGTCTTCCTTCTTTCCAAACCTTGCTTACATCATTTAGTGGAACATCCACTATTGTATCTCCAAAACGTTTTGAAAAATCCATCATTCTTGATTGTGTCTTATCAAATGCTAGCCTTCTATTTGTTAGAGTTAGAATCCCTGCACCCAGTTTGTCTTCGTTACAATCTTCTTGTTTTAGTCTTTTTTCTCCTTCTTCCATGATTAGCTTTTAATCATATTCCTTAGGTTATAATTTTAATGAAATTGCTAAAAAAAGGTGCAGAAGCCGATATCTATCTTACCCAATGGAATGATTCACGTGCAATACTAAAAATCAGAAAGGCAAAAATATATCGTAACCCAATTCTTGATGCAAAGATTAGAAAACAAAGAACAATTAAAGAATCTCAAACAATTTCAGAAGTAAAATCATTTGGAATTCCTACACCACTTGTTTACTATGTTGATCTAAAAAAATCATCTATTATAATGCAAGAAATTCCAGGTAAACCCGTTCATGATTTACCTGATTCAAAGATCACTGAATTATCAAAGGAAATTGGTAAACTTGTTGGAATGATGCACAAAAATGGCATAATGCATGGTGATTTGACAACATCTAATTTTATCTTGTACAAAAATAAAGTCTATGTAATTGATTTTGGGTTATCTCAAAAAACAATCAAATCTGAAGATCATGCAGTAGATTTGAGATTAATCAAAGAAATTCTAAACAGCGCACATGCCAAAATAATGGAATCTGCCTGGAAAAACTTCCTGCTTGGTTACAAATCTGTAGTTGGTTCCACAAATTATCTCAAAATTATAAACTTGGTATCTGTCATTGAAAGTAGAGGAAGATATGCCACAGTCGTTTGATCTCTTTTTTGTTTCTTCAAATTATCATAAATATCAAGAAGCAAAAAAAATTTTACACTATTTTGGAATCTGTCTTGGATTTTTTAAATATGAACTTGAAGAAATTCAATCTCACTCACTGAAAGAAATTGCATCAAAGAAAGCAATACAGGCATTTCAAAAATGTAAAAAACCTATAATAGTTGAAGACGATGGCCTTTTCATTGATTCACTTTATGGATTTCCAGGATCATATTCCTCATATGTTTTCAAAACTATTGGTAACCAAGGAATTTTACAACTCTTAAAACAAAATAGAAAAGCAAAATTTATTTCAATCATTTCTTTTTGTGATAATAAAAACTCTAAATCTTTTGAAGCAAAAATAGATGGAAATATTTCCAAAACACAAAAAGGAGAAGGTTGGGGATATGATCCAATTTTTATGCCAAAAAATTTGAATAAAACATTTGCAGAGTTAGATAACAAAAACAAATTATCTCATAGATACAAGGCATTAAAAAAATTTTCTAATTGGTATTTGCATAAACTGAAATCCAACGGTCAATGACTCTTTGATTGTTTTGCAATATTACAATTCTTGAAACAAGACTTTCATCCATCACAGAAAATATTTGACTCTGTTTAGCTATTTCTTCACTAAATTTTCTCACTTCATCCATTTCTAACATATTTGAATGTTCCAATCTGTTAGTTGAACGACCAATATGCATGTATGATTTTATTTCAATAAAGTGTGGACTAGCTTGCTTTAACATTGATGCAAAAGCAGGAATCATCTCTTTTTGATCATTATAATTTCTTATGAGTGTAATCCGAAGTACTGTTCTTGTATCTAGATGTTTTAATATCTCTAATGTTTTATTCCATCTTTGCCATGAGTCATCATATTTTGGTTTGTTAATTTTTAAAAATGAATCATAATCTGCAGCATTTGTAGATAAATACAGCTGTGTTGGTAGTGCATCTTCATCTTGTAATCTTTGAATCATATCTGGCTCTTGTCCATTTGTTACAAGAAAAATTGATTTAGTTGCTTCTAAAGACTTGAGATATTTTATTAATTCTGGAAGCTTGGGATACATTGTTGGTTCTCCAGAAAGTGAAATGGCATAATGACTCGGCAATAACGATTCATCTAATCTCTGTTTATCATTTCTAGAATCTCCATAATATCCCATGATTAATTTTTTTCGTTCTTCCATTAATTTAGTCAATATTTCTTTTGGTTCTGCTACTTTTTCTGATTCCATTTTTAATGAATCATAAAATTCCATTGGTCTCCAACAATACACACAACGATTTTCACAATGCATTCCTGCAGGAGAAAATTCCATACAACGATGTGTAGAAATTCCATAAAATTTATGCTTGTAACAATTCCCTTCATGTTTGAATGATTTTTTTGTCCAATGACAAAGCTCCACTGTGGAATGATCTGCAACTCCATACTTTGCTTTTTTTAATTGCTGTGAAATTCCTGGTTTGATCTGTATTAGTCTGTCTTCATCTTCAACCGTTTCCCCAGAACAACTCATATACAAAAATCCTGTTTGGTTTACTTAAATTGATCGAGATCTTTGTTTTACTTGAAAATCATTCCCAAAACTTTTCATATTTTTAGCCGACTTCAGAGTGAAGTTTAATAACTGGATCTTTAACGTAAATTTAAGCTTTGAAAAAAACACTTCTTGGATTATTGTTCTTACTTTTAGCTACATTAACCAGCACTCCTGCTAGCCCTGCATTTGCAACTGGTGATTTAGATCATGATGGAATACCTGATGAAATTGATAGTTGTCCTAATCTTCAAGAAGATAATGAAGGTACAATTGATGGGTGTCCTTCTAACTTTGTTCCCTGGTATGATGAAGACTTTGATGGAATAGCAGACGATGTTGATCAATGTCCAAATGTAAGAGAGAATTATAACAAGTTCCAAGACACAGACGGTTGTCCTGATTCCCCTCCTGGAACTGGTTCTGGAATACCTGATTCTGACAATGATGGTTTTATTGACGTGGTAGATTTGTGTCCAACTCAACCAGAAACTTTTAATGGTATATTTGATACTGATGGCTGCCCTGATAGTTTTGGTTCTAGTTTAGATAGGGATAGAGATGGAATTACAGATCACTTGGATTCTTGTCCACTAAGTGCTGAAATTTATAACAAATTCCAAGACACAGACGGTTGTCCTGATAGCGTTACTGATTCCTCATTTGTTGATACTGATAATGATGGCATAGAAGATAAAATTGATTTTTGTCCAACTCAACCAGAAATTTTCAATGGTTATAGAGATACAGATGGCTGTCCTGATGTTACATTAGATAATACATTTACTGACGTTGATGGTGACGGTATTGCAGATAGATTTGATACTTGTCCTAATGAACCAGAAACATTCAATCACTTTGCTGACTATGATGGTTGTCCTGATTCAATTCCTTCATTCTCTGGAAGACTAAACGATTCTGACAGTGATAGTATTATAGATGCAAATGATGCATGTCCATTAGAACCTGAAAGATACAATGGATTCCAAGACACAGACGGTTGTCCTGATATTCCTCCTTATTCTACTGATGTAGATTCTGATCAAGATGGAATTCCAAATAGCATTGATCAATGTCCAGCAGTAAAAGAAACTTACAATAAATTCCAAGATTATGATGGCTGTCCAGATTTTGTCAGTTCAAATGGAGAAACACCAGATTCTGATGGAGATGGTATTAGTGATTATGCTGATTTATGTCCAACTCAACGAGAAACATTTAATGGAACTTTTGATACAGACGGTTGCCCTGATACTGCATCTGCAACTGATAGAGATGGAGATGGAATTATAGATGCAATAGATGCATGTCCTCTTGCTCCAGAAACTTATAATAAATTACAAGACGATGACGGTTGCCCTGATGGTGTATCTGGTTTATCTTCTTTGGATTTTGATGGTGACAGTATTGTTGATTTATCTGATAAATGTCCATTAGATCCTGAGGTTGTTAATGGTTATCAGGACACAGACGGTTGCCCTGATGTTTCTGTAATGGATTCTGATTTTGATGGAATTAGAGATTCATTAGATCTATGTCCTACTGAATCTGAAACATGGAATAGATATATGGACTCTGATGGTTGTCCAGATAATCCTGCAGAATCAGATGCTGATTTTGATGGAATTTTAGATTCTGTAGATACATGTCCACTAGTACCTGAAAGATATAATGGATTCCAAGACGAAGATGGTTGCCCTGACTTTCCATCTTATTTAACCTCTACTGATTCTGATTTTGATGGTATTGTAGACAGCAAAGATAGCTGTCCACTTGTTCCAGAAACTTATAATAAATTCCAAGACACTGATGGTTGCCCAGATTATGTTGCAGATGATAAACGAGCTCCTGACTCTGATGGTGATGGAATCAATGACCTTGTAGATCGTTGTCCAAATCAGGCAGAAACTTTTAATGGAATTTTAGACATTGACGGTTGTCCAGATAGTTATATTTCTAATATTGATAGAGATCAGGATGGTTTACCAGATGCAATAGATGCATGTCCTCTTGCTCCAGAAACTTATAACAAATTACAAGACGATGATGGTTGTCCAGATACAATTTTTGAATCGTTTGTAGTCGATTCTGATAATGATGGAATAGAGGATATACATGATGATTGTCCACTAGTTGCTGAAACTTATAATGGATTCCAAGACGATGACGGTTGTCCTGACAGCAACATATCTCAACCAGATGCTGACGATGACGGAGTTCCTGATGTGATGGATATGTGTCCAACACAAAAGGAAGTTTGGAATAGATATATTGATTATGACGGTTGTCCTGATGCTGTTCCAACAGGTAAAATTACTATAGATACTGATGGCGATAAAATAAACGACGACGTTGATATGTGTCCTAATGACAAAGAAACTTTTAATAAATATCAAGACACAGACGGTTGTCCTGATACTGCTCCTGAAC
>JBOGRE010000009.1:0-3349 GCA_050749345.1 Nitrosarchaeum sp.
AGTGGATTGCCTGGAACTCCTGATGCTGTTTTTGATTCAGGAATGGTAATGCCGAATCAGAAATGGGAGTTTGTCTTTACTGATTCTGGAGAATATCCTTACTATTGTATGGTACATCCTTGGATGATAGGTAAAGTAGTTGTAAATTGATTATCTTATTTTAAATGATAGTTTCTGCCGTTTAGTCACTAGAAGACACATAATCACAACATATAGATTCAAATTTATCAAACAGATGATACAACTGTCTTGTAAATCTCTGATGCTTCTTTGATTGTCTCTTGAACATTACAAATAGTTCCAGATTTTTTGGCAGATGCAACAGTTTCTGTTAATTCATTTACTAGTTCTCTAATGGATACGAACATTTCTTTAGTAGCAACACTGACATTGTGAAGATCCTTACCATTAATGCTATTTTCACCACCGTCACCAAACGAATCAATTTTTCCTTTGGCAAAAGCCATTAGTTCTGAAGCTTTGTCAATTACACCTGTTTCTTTTAGCTCTTGCATGGTATTTTGCATTTTTGTGGCTGCTTTATTCATGTTTTCTGAAATCAGGCGAAAATTTTCAATGTTTTTTACCATTTCCGGCGCTTTGAGACTCTGAATTATCTCATTTACTACGGCGACAGTCTCTTTGACATTGCTTAATGACTCCCTTACTTCAGGAGTGCCAATATGGCGCATTATCTCTACTGCATCAGAAGCAGTCTCCCGAATGTCAAATAATTTGCTGGTTTTTCTCTCTACCATATTCTCAACTCTTGCCTGTGATAGGCATTGTATCTATTTTGTTGCGATTGAAATGGTGTCTATGTGAATTAGCCTTTCTCATTTGTAAAAGAAAAATAAAACCACTAATTGCAAATAGCGAATTAAGTACAGCAAATCCAATATTGTTTGAAAGAAAATCATTTACTGCCAACAAAATGTTTATGCTTGCAGATGAAAGAGAGATGATTGGAAAATATCTGCCCACATTAATTATTACTCCTAGTATGTAGATCAGCAAATTAATCTTTATAGGAACAGAAGTCGAAGTAATAAAATGTGACGACTTCTGTACTATCTGTTTGGAATTTGTCATACAGCGCCAACTTTGCTTTTGATGTTTTTTAACACCTTTTCACTCATTTGACTGGTTTCCTTTTTGACCACGTCAAATCCGTTGTGTATTGCGTGCGTTGTATGAGGCGATGCTTTTCCAGCATCAGTTGCAATATCCTTTACAGTTCCTATTGAATCTTCTGCCAATTTCAATGTGTTTTCAATTGCACCGGCAGTGTCAATTATGGCTCCTTTCTTTTTGAGCTCTTTTGTTGTTTCGTTGATGTCATTTACAGTATCACGAACAGCAAACGAAGCTTCACGTATTGCGTCCGCCATTTCTGGAATGGCACCACTTTCACGTAGAGTCTTCATGGTTTCTCTCATTTTCAATGAATACTCTCTGATGTTCTTTGAGACATTTTGGATTGCTTCCACAGTCTCTTTTGCAGTCCATTTTTGGACCAGGTCTTCATGCGAAGATTGTTGATTGTATTGGTTCATGCTGTGTAAAATACAAGGTTTTCCTAATAATGCTCACTAACGATTTATTCATATCATTGATCCATTTGTAAAATAACTATTGTAAATTACATATTTTTGTAAAAATCACTTTGTTTTTTATGGAATTTTCAAATTCAGCATATTGTGTTTGTGATGTTCTTAGGAGATAATTGGCTGCTTGGATGACAAAGGGGTTGTAAATTGATGATTTTAAATGGGACTTTCTCCCATTTGGTCCTCAAAACTAGGCTTTTTTAGGTTAATTTAGGCACAAAATATATTTTTATATGTGTTTCTAGTGAAAATGTTATGTCTAACCAAGAATTAGATGCTATAATCAATAAAGTTGAAAATGAGAAAAAGGTATTTGTAAAAAAATCAGCACTTGATACCTCAAATCCGCCAGAAAAGATTGTAAGCAGACAAGATGAAATTGAGAAAATAGTTCGTTACATTTCAGACTATAAACAAGGACAGGTTGTCCCACTAGTGTCAATTTATGGTCGAAGTGGTACTGGAAAATCAACTTTGGTAAGATATGTTTGCAACTATATTCAAGAAATTGAATTGTGTTTTGTAAATCTAAGAAAAGCAAAGACCGTGTTTGGTACAGTAAATCTTATCTTAAATGAATTGGACCAACCAAGCCTTTCTAGTGCACAAGGCATGAATCTTGGAATGGAAAAGATTAGAGAAGCAATATTAAATTCAATGCAGGTACAGAAAAAAAAACTGTTCGTACTAGCTCTTGATGAGTTTGATGTGATATTTTATGACAAACGTGGTAATCCTTCTGACTTTGTTTACAAATTAGTAGAAATGCTGGCAGAACTAAAAGAGAAAAATTGCCTTGCAATGATATTTACTATATCTAATAATATTGTATCTGATTATAATCTTGACGACAGGGTAAAATCAAGAATTGGAAATTCAGAGATATTTTTCAAACCATACACAAAAGAAGAGACTATGAAGATATTGCAGCAAAGAGCTAAAGAGGCATTTGGTAAAAAAATTGATGACAAAGTTTTAGAACAATGTGCAGATATTAGTTTTTTGGAACACGGTGATGCTAGACGTGCAGTGGATTTACTACGAGTATCTGCAGAGATTGCCGCCAACGAAGGAAAAGAAATTTCCGTAGAACATATCAAAGCTGGATCAAAACAATTACAAAAAGACAGAGTAAGTGAAGTGATATCTAGTATATCTTATCACAGTAAAATGATTTCCCTAGTTTTGGCTGCAAAGGCATATGCACTTGATGATGAATGGCATACGACCAAATCTATATTTGAAAGTTACAAGAAACGTCTAAGTACTGAGCCTGTGAGTTATAGACGATTCTCTGAGTTGCTAAACGATCTTGAAAATACCGGATTTGTAAATTCAAAAACAGGCTCAAAAGGACATAAAGGATACAAATCAGAGTTCCAACTTACTGTGGATCCTGAAATTGTAGGTGAAATAATTAATAAAAAATGGTGGGAGGAAAATATTGTAAAACACAAAGCTAATTTTGATAAAGCGGATTCGGAAGGAAATAAGAAAAGTAATCCGTACCATAAAATGTACCAGGCAGTAAAAAAACAACATGCGGAGACATATTTGTAAAATGGAGTCACTTGTTGTAAGATGTAGAAATTGCAAAACAAAATTTTTGATTCCTGATATATACCAGAGTAAGAAGTGTGGTAATTAGATAGGCACATGCTCAAAGATGATGGACGCGCAATTCTAAAGATGGGAATAAATTTCAAAATCTAAAATCTGTAAAAGACGTGATTTTACTA
>JBOGRE010000010.1:0-2200 GCA_050749345.1 Nitrosarchaeum sp.
ACCGTATGCAGGATTTTGGGAAAATAGTACAAATCCTGCAGATGCTGCAACTAGAGATACCGATATAATAATAATTGTGATTTTGTTAAGCTTCACAGATTCAAAATGCTACTTGTGATATTTAAATTAGATCATACTTTTGAAATGTAATACAATAAATTTAATGAATGCTAAAAATATGATTCTTTTTTATGTTATTTTTACTGTAAAAATAAATGACTGTTATTTACAGTTTAAAGTCCACGGTTGAGGATGTAACGTATTTTCATCAACTAATGGTTCCCACCATGATGTATTTTGCATATACCAGTTAACAGTATCTTGAAGAGCATCATCAAACTTGTGATTTGGTTTCCATCCTATTTCATTTTCAATTTTGGAGGAATTAATAGAATAACGCTTATCATGTCCAGGTCTATCTCCAACATACTCTATCATTTTGTATGGTTTTTGCATGATGTCTAGGATTTTTTCCACTATGGATTTGTTTGTGATCTCGTCATAAGCAGTAATATTGTATATCTGGCCTGATTTACCTTTTGAAATTAAAGATTCTATAGCTCTTACGTGATCATCAACATAGATCCAGCTTCTAATCTGTTGTCCGTCTCCATACAGTGGAACTCTGAGGTTTTTTAGTAACCTGATTATGGTTTTTGGGATTAATTTTTCTGGAAACTGATATGGTCCAAAATTATTTGTGCACCTTGTTGTAATGCATCTAAGACCATATGTTCTTACATATGAAGCAACTAAAAGATCAGCTGATGCCTTAGTAGCAGAATAAGGATTACTTGGTTTTAGATTGCTTTGTTCTGTGAATGACTCATTTCCTTCTGTATCACCATAAATTTCATCAGTTGATATATGTATGAAGAGTTTGTCATGTTTTCTTGCAGCTTCAAGCAGAGAGTATGTACCTAGTATGTTTGTTTCAATGAACGGTCTTGGGTTTGCGATACTTCGGTCAACATGAGATTCAGCTGCAAAGTTAATTATGACATCTTTATCTTTAGATATTTCAAGAATTTTTTTCTCGTTTCTTATATCGTCTTTGATAAATGAATAATTTTGATTGTGCTCAATAGATTTTAGATTTTCCAAGTTTGAACCAATTGTCAAACTATCGAGGTTTGTTATGGTATGATTTTGATTATTTTTTAGGTAATTTCTAATAAATGCGCTTCCTATGAACCCAGCCCCACCACAAACTAGAATATTCATGCTTTGAAATTTGGAATTTGTTATTTAACTTGTATGAATCAATAGATAAAATTATTTTCAGTATTTTTCAGGATTGGTAATAAAATATCTCTTTCTTGCAAAATTGGTTTTTTTATTGGCCACGATATTTGTAGATCAGGATCATTCCATAGAATTCCCATTTCATGTTCTGGAGAATACTCTTGATTTACTTTGTAAAGTACATCGGCTTCATTACTTAATACACAAAAACCATGTGCAAATCCTTCTGGGACATAAAGCAGTTTGTGGTTTTTTTCAGAGAGAATTTCCCCTACCCATTTTCCAAAAGTCGGCGAATTTTTTCTAATATCAACTGCAACGTCAAAGATTTTTCCCCTTAATGCAATGACTAGTTTTGCCTGTGCCTTCGGGTTTTTCTGATAATGTAGTCCTCGTAGTACTCCTTTAACTGAATGAGAAAAATTGTCTTGTACAAATTTTGTGTCAATACCATTACTAGTAAAAACAGATTCTTTGAAACTTTCTAGAAAATATCCCCTATCATCTGAAAACGCTTTAGTCTCTACAAGAATCACTTCAGGTATATCTAATTTCTTGAAAGTAAATGACATAATATTCAAAAATCAACATATGATAAATGTGTTCTAATGAATATTTTGGAATTAATATTTTGCAAAAAGCTTCTGTCTAAATGGGGTATTGAGTAGAGCTTTTACCTACCAATAACGGAACATGTGATTTTAGAAGAATATCATTATACAGAAATATCAGAAAATCCCCAACTCTACAACACTAGACAGAATGTTTAAAAACAATCTATAAAAAATAGAATTAAATCATTATTGAAATATTGATTATATCTAAACCAGTATTAAATTAATTATGGATTTGCTATACAGCTGGCTGTTGCATCAGATGATGTCTGGAGAGTAAGAAATCCAGTTACTGTTCCCACACGAGTAATTGTCATGGATTGATTTGCCTTGGTTCCAAT
>JBOGRE010000011.1:0-6078 GCA_050749345.1 Nitrosarchaeum sp.
ATATTACTCCTACTGTTTTTATTACAAACCAAACAGTACCGTTTAACATCTCTTGTGAAAATACTGGCAATCCAGGAATTTTTGCAGTTATTGGACCCATTACTATTCCATTAGTGATAATATCTTCAGGGAAAGGAGGCCAAATCATTGGTCCAGACCAACCACCAAGGAATAAAACAACAAACAATGCTGCAAATGCATAAAGTTTCAAGTATGTTGCTAATTGAACAAGACCATAAATCATTCCAGAAAATTCAGTTAGCCAACCAGCAACAATTTCACTTTCTGCTTCTGGTAAATCAAATGGAATTCTTTCTAATTCAGCTAATATTGTAATAAAGAAAATAATTGCACCAATTGGGAGAAATATAATCCATGGAAAATTAGTTTGACTAGCAACAATTTCAGAAAGATTCAGAGTTCCTGTAAGAATTACAACTCCCAATAATGAAAGAATCAATGGAATTTCAAAGGATACCATTTGATGTAATGCTCTTATTCCACCAATGAATGGAAATTTACTATTTGAAGACCATGCAGAGAGAATAGTAATGATTGGAAAGAATCCGATAATTGCAAAGACTGCTATCAATCCAACATCAACATCTGCAACTACTTGACCTGGTGCAACAGGAATTAATGCAACAAATGCTGCTGCTGTTGCAACAAATATTACAGGAGCTGCCCAGAAAATGGGTTTGTCGGCTTTTGCAGGAATAATAATCTCTTTTGATATTAGCTTTAGTCCATCACCCATTAATTGTAAGATTCCTTCAATTTTTCCACAGTAAAAAGGACCTACACGTAGTTGCAGTTTTGCCAACATTTTTCTTTCTATAAAAATTGTTCCAGCAGCAATTAATGCTGCAAATCCAAATCCAGGGAAAGCGGCAATTCTAAACAAATCAGTATTCATGAAGGATTTCAAAATTGGAAGCGTTCGAGAAGGATCTGCTAACCAAGTTAATGCAAGAAATGGGGTAAGTAATTCACCATTAATTACAGGCATTTCAATATAGAATAATCCAACCATCAATGCAGGAATACCAATTAATACAAAGATTACAAGTATCCAGAATGCATCATCTAGAATAGACTTAACAAATTCGCTAAACTTGAAGTTTGGTGCAATGACAGACATTTATCTATCTGCCTCCACTGGCCAATAATTAAGACTCCAGTATACAGATGGCATATTTCCAAGTTTTTCCCCTTTGAGAAGATATGGTAGTGCTATCAAATTTCTAAATGAGCCAACACTTAGTTTTAGTCGGTAAGGTTCAGGTTTTTTATCAGAAACAATATAACATCCTAATGAGCCTCTTCCAGATTCTACACGTTTGTAAACAGAATCATATCCACCTTTTGGATTTGGTTTTAGTTTTACTCTTACAGAACCTGATTTAGGCATTTTTTGTAATGCATGTCTAATTATTCTACAGCTTTCCATCATATCAAGCCATGGAATTTTTGATCTTGCGTAGGAATCACCTTCTTTAAGGACATTAGTTTGGAAATCTAATTCATCATAGACATCGTATGGTTCCTTCTTTCTAAGATCATAATCAACACCACTAGCACGAAGTACAGAACCAGTTGTACCTAATCTAATTGCATCTTGACGTGATAAAACACCAGTGTTAGCAGTTCTAGCAATTAAAATTGGATTATCATAAAAAACTGCAGCGTATTCTTTTATTCGTTTTTCAAAATAGTTTACTTGTCTCAAACAAACATCTTCAAAGTTTGGTGGCAAATCATTTCTTACACCACCCGGTACAAAATGAGCGTGAGTAACTCTAGCTCCTGTCATTTTCTCTAATAGATCGATTAGTAATTCACGATCACCTGCTGGCCACATAAACATTGTAGAGTGACCTAAGAATATTCCATAGATTGCGAGCCAATACATTATGTAAACACATCTATTCAATTCAGATGCAATAACTCGAATGTATTTTGCTCGTTCTGGTACTTCAATACCAAGAAGTTCTTCAACCCCTAAAACATATGGATATAAAATATTACAAGAATCATGAATTACAGGTCTTTCTAAATGTGGAATATTTGTAATGTAATTTCTATATTCAGCCATCTTTTCTTCACCACGATGAACATAACCAGGATCAGGATCACATGCAACAATAAAGTCACCGTCAATTTGTACAATAATTCTCATATGACCAGAACCTGGATGTTGTGGTCCAACATTGAGAGTCATGATTCTCTCGTCTACTTTCTGAAGTGCAAGTCCCGGTAGTAATTCTTTATTCATCTCTATCTTCCTTTAATTGCAAAGTCCTTTCTTAGCGGTGGTAAATCTGCCCAATCTTCTGGCAAAAGTAATCTTCGATTATCAGGATGACCTTGAAAGTAAACCCCAAACATTTCAAAAGTTTCTCTTTCATGAAATTCTACACTGTAAAATATTTCTCTAAGACTAGGAAGTTTTGTCGCATCGTTTCCAGGAATAGGGTTTTCTTCTCTTTGTGCTCTGGTTGCCAATTCAAAAATTTGCCTTGATAGTGAAGAATCGGTGTAGGAACCTAAATGATAAACCACTTCAATTTCTTTATCCTGAGGATAATCTACGCCTGATACAGATTCGGCATGATCAAAATTTAGAACATCTCTTAGAAATTCAGCTACTTCTTTAATATCATCTCTACCAACATTAATCCTAACTCTGTCTGGTTTTACAAATGCCACTTTAATTTTAGTACCAAATTTTTCAACAATTTTATCTGCAAGACCTTTTTCAAATTTTGGTAATTCAATTTCTTTTTCTAATTGGGGACTTGCTTTAGATGTAGGTTCTGTATCAGATGTAGATTCAATTGGTTCATTATCAGAATCAGAACTCATTATACAAACTTCCTAGCCTTCATTCTCTTGATTTTTTCTTGCAATAACATACATCCTTGAATAAGAGTTTCAGGTCTAGGAGGACAACCTGGAACATAGACATCTACTGGTAGAACACCATCAATACCTGGAAGTACATTGTATGAATCAAAATATAATCCACCTGTAATTGCACAAGCTCCCATTGCAATAACATATTTTGGTTCTGGCATTTGATCATAAACTAAACGGAGACGTGGTGCCATTTTTCTTGTAATAGTTCCCTGAACTACAATTAGATCACATTGTCTAAGTGAACCAAATGCCTCAATGATACCAAATCTTTCAACATCATATCTTGGACTAGATGCTGCTCCAAATTCTACACTACAACATGCAGTTTCAATATGGACAGGCCAAAGTGACCATATTCTACCCCAATTGATTGCATATCCCAATGGTTTATCAATTGCTTTTTCTAAAATATCACCTAACTTTCCAATAAACACATTTGCATTTTGTGGTGTTATCAGATCTTTTAGCAATTTAATCTCCTATTTCCATAATTTTGATTCGTATAAAAAACTACCATATGTTTCGTCTCCCTGACTGATGTAATGCAAAAGCCATTGCAGCAAACATAATTGCTAAGAACCCAATAATTGGCAAAGTTGCAGATTTTGGAAGTTCTAAAAGTGCACTTCCCCATGCATACAAGAAAATTGCCATCACATCAAAAACAACGAACATCAAAATGTAAGCGTAATACTGCATCATAAAGTGAGTTCGTCCTTCACCTGATGGTACTTGCCCACATTCCATTGGCAAAAATTTAACTGGGTTACTTCTTTTTCTAGGAGAAATCATTCTAGAAATTATAAGTGCAGGTGCCATTGCTACTACCGCAAATCCAAACATCAACACTACGGTACTATAATTGCCCGCTAATTCCCCGACCAATTTAGCTTTGAACCCAAGTTTTTGTATAAAAAGGTATGCACTTTTTTGATTAAATTTTAGAAAAGTAGTTTGTGTAAAGTACTTAATAGGATAATCACCAAATGCGATCATGCCATTGAATGTTGGAGATATTGCTCCTAACTTTGAGCTTCCAGACATAGATCTTAAAATGAGGACTTTGAATGAATTCAAAGGAAAGAAGATCATATTATCATTCTTTGTTGCTGCAAGCTCTCCAGTTTGTGAAAATGAGCTTTGTAGATTTAGAGACTCTTGGAGTGAGATATCAAGTTTTGGTGCCCAAGTAGTTGCAATAAGTAATGATGGACCATTTGCCAATAAAGCATTCGCGCAAAAAAACAACCTAAATTTTCCAATACTGGCAGATTACAACAGTAAAACAATTCGTGATTACGATGTTTTAATGCCACATCTTTTACATATCAAAGATTACAATGCTGCAAAACGTTCTGTGTTCATAATAATGGAAGACGGAAAAATTGGATACAAGTGGGTATCTGAGAGTCCATTAAATGAACCAGATTATGAAGAAATTAAAAAATTCCTAAAATAAGAAATAAATTTCTTTTTTATTCTATTTCTGCAACTACATCGTTTTTAGCTACAGTTCCACCTATTTTGATTTTTATAGACTTGATGGAACCGCTTTTGTGAGATTTAACAGAGACTTGCATTTTCATAGATTCTAAAGTACAAATCACATCTCCTTGTTTTACAGTGTCGCCTTCTTGAACAGCAATAGAAAAAACTTTGCCAGGAATTTGACTTTTTAATGTTAGTTGAGCATCAGAAGAACTGCTACCTCCAGAATTTTTAAAAACAATTTTATCAAGATTAGTATGCATGTTAAGAGTGATTGGCACATTATCAATTATGAGACTCATTTCATTTGTTGAATTTTCAAGATATTTTACTCTATGATATTTTTGATCTAGTACAAATTCAATTCCTTTTGAATCCATTTTTAGAATTTTTATTTGATGTTTATCATCATTGATTTTAATTACATATTCATTATTACCCAGATTTTCAGTTATTTCACCATCAAATGTTTTTTCAATATCTTTTATTTTATAATCCATTTATCATCAATCCAATTTATTTTTCCAAGTAGAATTATTAGAAGTAGAATTTTGTACTCTACTCTTAAAATATTCAGAGTAAATAATGGCAGCTGCTAAAGCAGCATCACTTTTTTCAATTTTTTCTTTTTTCAGATCTTCCTTTAATCTATCAATAATATTATAGCGATTTAGAAAATCTGTGGAAAGATTTCCATTTTTATATTCATCAGTGTTCAGAATTGTTTTGTAAAGTGGTATTGAGGTCTCAACACCTTGAATATAAAAATCATTTAATGCGGTAAGCATTCTGGTTCTTGATTCCTCAAATGTTTGTCCCCATGTGCAAAGTTTGGCCATCAAAGAATCATAAAATGAAGATACTGTACATCCAGAGTAAAGATATGTATCACATCTAACACTTGGTCCCGATGGAATAGTCACATCAGGTACTGGACCTGTAGAAGGGGCAAAATCTAAGAATGTATCTTCTGCATTTATTCGGCATTCAATTGCATAGCCATTCATTTTGAGATCTTTTTGTTTGAATGGAAGTGGTTCGCCGTTTGCGATGTCTATTTGTAGTTTAACAAGATCTAACCCAGATACAAATTCTGTAATTGGATGCTCTACTTGTAATCTAGCATTGATTTCTATAAAATAGAATTCACCGTTATCTGCTCGAAGAAATTCTGCAGTACCAAGATTAGTAT
Source organism: Nitrosarchaeum sp. (assembly GCA_050749345.1). Taxonomy (GTDB): domain Archaea; phylum Thermoproteota; class Nitrososphaeria; order Nitrososphaerales; family Nitrosopumilaceae; genus Nitrosarchaeum. The sequence continues at coordinate 5,600 of JBOGRE010000011.1, forward strand.
AATCAACTGCCTTAGATGCTTTAACAACCAATTCACCGATTCTATCTCTTGTTTCTTGATCAACTACAGGTGAAGGTGTTTGCTCAATGAGTTTTTGATTACGTCGTTGAATTGAACATTCTCTTTCAAATATATGAACAGCATTACCATGTTTGTCTCTTGCCATTTGATATTCAATGTGTCTAGTTTTTTGAAGAAATTTTTCAACGATTATTGCAGATTTACCAACTGCGGAAATGGACTCACTTGTAACTGTTTCAAAACCTTCTCGTAGTTCTTTATCATTATTTACTAATCTAATTCCACGACCGCCTCCACCAAAAACAGATTTTAGTAGTACAGGGTATGAAATATCGTTTGCAATTTTTAACGCCTCTTCAACATCTTTTACAAGACCTGGACTTCCTGGGACAGTTGGAACTTTTGCTTTTAGCATAGCAGATTTACATTGCATCTTATCACCACAAAGATCCATAGAT
>JBOGRE010000012.1:0-7091 GCA_050749345.1 Nitrosarchaeum sp.
AAGATGTTTTTTCTTCAGCTTTTCCATGTCTCATAATGTATAGATCCATATTTTCTCTAGTCGATAGTTTTTATAAACATAGATTGTTATAGATTACAATTATCATATTAACTAGATAGAATAAAACATATACTTAATATCATTTTCAAATCTTCCAAAACATCAAATAATTTTTTAAATCAAAACTATAAGAAGATAAACTTGAAAAAGATTCTCAGGTATTAATAAAAATCCAGAGTTAGGATGATTGTTTTGCAGAAGCAATTGCTTGTGGTGGAGCATTTGTTGGATCAACTGTAATTGTTACAGAGTCAACACTTTCTCTACCATTATTATCAAACACTTTAAGTTCAAAGACTAGGACTTTGATTTCACCGTTAGCTACAATTGGTGATGTGAATGATGGAGTTACCGAAGATAGAGATGACAATACTACGGGTTCGCCAGAAACTTGTGTCCACATGTAGGAGAGTTTCTGATTTTCAGGATCACTGCTTTTACTGCCATCTAATGAAATTTTGACATTTTCATTTACAATTTGATCAGGACCTGCATCTGCAATTATAGGTATATTCAATGTGTTTACAACATTAATCTTCATGCTATCAGAAGATGATAATCTACCGTCAGTTGCACTACATGTCATAGTAATTACTTGATCTTTAACGATGAGAGGAAGTTGTACAGTGGTACTTAGAGATGAACTATCAGCAATTACAACTTCACTGCTAGATGAAGACCATGATGTATTAACCACATCACCGTCAGGATCACTTACAGCACATAGTAAATTCAATGTAGTGTTTTCATTAGCAGTTTGATCAACACCTGCATCTACAATAGGTGCACTGTTTGGTGGAACTACCATGATAAGTAATTGATCAGAGGCACTTTGATTTTCAGAATCTTTCACGGTTAATTGGAATACCATTCGTTTAGTTTCACCAGAAGCTACCGATGGTGCTTTAAATGAAAATGATGGTTGAGTGGTATCAAATGAGACAGTTTCACCTGAAAGCTGTTTCCAGGAATATGTTACAGGAAGATTCTCAGGATCAATGCCTAATCCAGTGATAGATACATCAGATCCTCCAATTACCTTTCTATCTGGACCAGCAGATGCTCTTGGTGGTAAGTTAACAGTAGTAATTGTTACATTAACATCATCTTTGTCAGAGTTACCTTGTGAATCAGTAACGGTTAGTTCAAAAGTTAATGTTTCAGAATTAGTGCTAATGTTAGGAGTAAAGAAATAGACAGAGAATGTAGTCTGTTCATACAGATCAATCTTCATTCCAGATTTTTGTGTCCAAGAATATCGTAGTTTATCATTATCAGGATCAGTACCGGTTCCAATTAATTTGACTAGAGTATTTTCAGATACACTTTGATCTGGACCTGCGTCAGCTATAGGAGAACTGTTTGCAGGAATTACTTTAACTAATGCCAGTGCATTTGCCCAACCATTTCCAGGAGAATAACCAGTAACTTGGAATGACAAAATCATCTCAGTTTCATCAGGAAGTTGAGGAGCAGTGAATTGAACAGATGGACCAGTGAATGAGTCTAATTGTACTCCTGTTCCAATAAGTTGAACCCAAGAGTAACTGATTGGTTGTCCATTTGCAGTTTTTCCAGTTGCACTAAGTGTGACTGTTTGTCCTTCTTTGACAGTTTGCATTGGACCAGCTTGAATTGAAATTAATCTATTTGAAAGTAGACCGGAAAGTGGGTAAACGCTAACAGTGTCACTTGCAGAACCACCAAATCCATCATCAACTGTTAGTTGGAAAGTTAGTGGATTGGTTTGAGAATAATCAATATGCATTGGAAGAATTGTGAGGTATTTTCCATGGGTGGTAGGTAAATCTATTGATTGGCCTCCTACTTGAGTCCAATTATAAGTCAATGAATCACCGTCAGGATCCAAAGCACTGCTAACGAGAGTAATTACATTAACGCTATTAAAAGTAACTTGATCTCTTCCTGCACTGACCATTGGATTATGATTAACAGGGTTTACAACGACTTCAACGGTATCAGAACTATTTGCACCTAATGGATCAGTTACAGTAAGGGTAAATGTTAGAACTTTAATTTGACCATTTACTACATCTGGAGCCATAAATGTTGGCTCTGCTATATTATATGAGGATAAGGTTACAGGGTCACCGTCAATTTGTACCCATTCAAATGTAAGGTTTTCATCATCAGGGTCAATTCCTTGACCAACCAATGTGACAACTCGATTTTCAATTACTTCTACAGAGTTGCTCTCAGCAAAAGAGTTAGAGATAGCACCAACTAAGAATAAACTAAAAACTAATGATAGTAAGATAACCTGTGAATTCACTGATTAAATCTAAAATATTTGAGATATATTAACTATACAGATAACTTCTATGAAGTTAGTAGATCGGAAAAAGAGCAAAATTGGATCGATTATAGTGAAACAAAAGAGATTTTGATCATCCAATACAAAATAATCATACCAGATATTGCAATTATTTCAAGTCAGGAGAAGAGAAAATTATAGACAACCAAAAGCCAGAAAATAGGTCAGAAAAACTATGCTGCTGAAAAGACGTTTTTGATAGTATCAAAAGCACCAAGAACAGTATGAACTTGAGCAATGGTGTTTTTTACATTAAATTTTTTTAATTCGTCAGATGTAAAGGAACCAATTGCAACAACGGGTAATTTTTCTAAATTACGTAACAATGAATTTTCATCATAATCTTTTGACATTATTTCAAAAAATGCTCTAACAGAAGAAGCGCTTGTAAATACAATTCCATCGATTTTATTTTGTGAAAATAATTCCCTAAATTCATTCCATTGAGAAGTGTCTCTAAAGGCACAAACATTATAGAGATGAATCTCTGTCACGTCAATTCCTATTTTCTCTAATAGTTCTTTTAAAAACGGTGTAGATGCCCCACTTCTAGGTACAATTACTTTTTTTCCAACAGCGTGTAATTTTGTAAATAACTCTCCAACACCTACTGATGAATAGGTGTTTGGTATGTATGCAACTTTAATTCCCTCGTTTTCTAATGCGATTTTTGTTTTTGGGCCTACTGCCATGACAATGGTATTTGCCACTGCAAGTTGTAATTTTTCAAATTTAGAAACTTTTTTTGCAGTATCAAAAAGGAGAGTTACAGCCTTTGAACTCATAAAGACTGAATAATCAGGGTCATATCGTTTTACTGAATCCAAAAACTCGTCTACTATTTTTTCTCCCTTACTAACTAATTCAATAGTAGGCAATGAAATTGGTCTTGCATTATCTTTGGTTACCAAATTTATGAATTCAGAAGAGTCATCTTTGGAACGAGTGATTGCTATGGTTTTTCCGTTAAGCATTTTTTCTCCATCCTATGATATTAGATAGATCTACAACTTTACCTATTATGATATTAGTAGGAGGTTTGATTTTATTTATCTTTACAAGTTTTGCAATATTAGATACTGTTCCGATAATCATTTTTTGTTGTGGAGTGGTACCATTTTGAATTACAGCTACTGGAGTTTGTTTATCCAAACCACCTGCAATAAGTTGCTTACAAATAACATCAATTCTTGAAAGTCCCATCATAATTACAATAGTATCAACAGATTTTGCAAGACGTTTCCATTTCACTGATTCATTTTTCTTTTCAGGATTCTCATGACCTGTAACAAATACAACTGATGATGCATACTTTCTATGAGTTAGTGGAATTCCAGCATAAGTTGCAGAACCAATTCCAGATGTAATTCCTGGAACTATCTCATACTTTACATTATTTTCTTTAAGATACTCTGCTTCCTCTCCACCTCTGCCAAAGATTATTGGATCACCACCCTTTAGCCGAACGACATTTTTCTTGGATTTTACAAATTTTACCATTAATTCATTTGTGTTATTTTGATGAGTAGTATCGTCGCCCACTTCCCTTCCGACGTATATTTTTTCAGTAGATTTTGGAATCATTAAGATTATTTTTTTGCTTACCAATCTATCATACAATACAACATCTGCTTTTTGCAAGAGTTCAACTGCTCTTAAGGTAATTAATTTACTATCACCAGGTCCTGCCCCAACAAGATACACCTTACCTGTCATTGTTTATTCCATTCCTCCACTTTTTTTCTCCAATTTATTGCAAGGTCATTTACGCCTTTCTCACGTAGTTCTTCACCTACGCTCTTACCAAGAGATAACGGGTCATTTTTGTTTCCAGATTTCTTTACAAAGAGTGATTTTTTTCCATCGACTGAAAATGCAGATACACTCAAAGTCATTTGATTTCCATATGATTTAGCATATGCACCAATTGGGAATCTGCATCCAGAATCAACAAAGTTAGAAAGAGCTCGTTCTGTTTCAATTTCTAATCTAGAGTCGGCATCTTCGATTTTTTTTAGCATTGAAATTGTATCAAAATCATTTTTTCTTGAAACTATGGCTAGCGCACCCTGTCCTGGAGACGGAGAAAAATCTTCAATAGATAATTGTGTAAAGGCGACATCAATACCTAATCGTGTAATTCCAGCTTGTGCAAGAACAACTGCGTCAAAATCTTTTCCAAGTACTTTTCTAATTCTTGTTTCTATGTTTCCTCGTATTGGACGAACTGTGACATCGGATCTTTTTCTTGTTATTTGTACGGCACGTCGAAGTGAACTTGTACCTATAACTGCACCGGATTTTATAGAATAAAGATCAGTGCCATCAGATGAAATGAAAATGTCATTTACCATTTCTCTTTTTGGAATAGAAGACAAAATTAAATTTTCAATTAATTGTGAAGGAACATCTTTAAGACTATGCACAGCAAAATCTACTTCGTTATCTGCAACTGCTCTATCAATTTCTTTTTCAAATATTCCTTTTTGATCAATTGTAAATAACGGTCTTGCATCGGTATCGCCTTTGGTCTTTATTGTTTTGATCTCAAATTCGGTATTTGGGTTTATTTTTTTTAGTTCTGATATCACCCAACTAGTTTGTGCAATTGATAATTGACTGCCCCTTGCACCAATCACGTATTTCAATTCTTCACCGATTTTAATGCAACATCATAAGCATTTACGGTGTGATTCAGATCAGTTTGTGTATGGGCATCGGATAGAAAAACGACTTCAAACTGGGAAGATGCAATAAAAATGCCTTTTTTTAATAAAGAAGTAAACATTTTTTGGAATTTTTTTGCATCTGCGTTCTTTGATGACTTGTAGTCGATTACAGGCTTGTTGGTAAAGAAAATTTGGAACATAGAGGATGTGAAATTGATTTGATGTGGTATTTTCATGTCAGTTGCCATATCTCCTATGGCATGTGTAAGCATTGCATTATACTGTTCAAGTTTTGAATACAATTTGTTTTTTATTTTGTTTATTGTTTTTATGGAAGCAATTGCTGCACTGACGGATATTGGATTTCCTGCATAGGTACTGGCTTGATAAACTTTACCGCCGGGAGAAAGCAGATCCATTATTTCTTTTTTTCCACCTACTGCTGCAACAGCAAATCCATTACCTAATGCCTTAGCCAAAGTGGTAATATCTGGTTTAATTCTAAAATGTTGTTGTGCACCGCCTGGTGATACTCTGAATCCAGTTACAACTTCATCAAAGATTAGAGGAATATTGTTATCTTTTGTAATTTTTCTAACTTTAGAGAGAAAATTATTTTTAGGTAAAATTAATCCCATATTAGCTAAGATTGGTTCAATTATAACTCCAGCAACATCTTTGTTTTTTGTTATAGTTTTTTCAAGTTCTTCAGAATTGTTATACGATACAACAAGAGTGTTTTTTGAAACCTCATCTAATCCACCATCAGATATTGAGATTCCATTATGTGCAGAACCAGAACCCGCTTTTACCAAAACAGAATCATGTGCTCCATGATAGCAGCCTTCAAACTTTATGATCTTTTTCTTTTTTGTAAATCCACGAGCTAATCGTATAGCAGTCATTGTAGCTTCGCCACCAGTATTTACCAATCTAACTTTGTCAATTGAAGGAAAATTGCCAATAATTAATTTTGACAATTCTATTTCAGACTCGGTTGGAGTACAAAATAAAGTTCCTTGTGTTAATTGCTTTGATACAGCGTTAAGAATTTCTTTTCGTCGATGTCCTAACAGTAATGCGCCGTAACCATTACAGAAATCAATGTACCTGTTTTTGTCTTCATCCCAGATGTAAGCACCATCAGATTTTTTGGTAAAGAACGGATACGGTTCAAAATACCTAACAGGACTGTTTACACCTGAGGGAATAACTTTTTTTGCATCATTGAATAATTTTTGAGAATTAGACAATAATCAACTATGATTTGGGTCATTATTATTCGTAATATGATATAATTGGAATAGAAGGTTAGGCACGAAATGAATCAGAATGTGAATATCAATTAGATTTTTCTTGTTTGTACCAACAATTTGGACTGCATTGAAATTGGCGTGATTTTGACATAATATTACTGTCCTAATTTTTTATGTTTCTCCCTATCATCGCATGAATAACATATAGTCGTGGTTGACTCTTTAACTACTTGCTTTATAATGTCTGCCACTTCTTTTGACAATAAAATTTTTGAAAATGATGACTTGTCATGCTCAGGGGAGTTGTGGGTGTTCATTGATTGTATATTGCTTTAATATCTTAAAACAAAGTCGTAATTATTTTCTGTATAACTATAAAATATCATATTCTATATAGAATAATTCTTGGAATCTAACTTAATGTATTGCAAATATCATCACATGAAGGACAAAATAAAATGTCTTGAGAAAATTTTCCACGTCTCAAAATTTCGGTGTTTTTATTTCCACATCTATCACATTTGGTTTTTTGCATGTCATGGATAATCAGATCAATCTAAAAGAATATACTAAATATTTTACGAGATTCAGTAAATCAAGTTGAAACTATGTTCTCCATGTAATTAGATCAGAGATTTAGGTATAATCAATCATTATAAAAATTAAAATCAGTGTGAATTGTTTTTTTTAAACTACATCTATGCATAAATAGAATCTTTGAGTCGGTACTCAAAATCTCTAATCAAAAATGAGATGGTTTTTGCAAGATAT
>JBOGRE010000013.1:0-2448 GCA_050749345.1 Nitrosarchaeum sp.
AAATCAACACAGGTGGGTTACATTGGAGGCAAATTGACAAATCCAACTTATGAAGAAGTCTGTACTGATACAACTGGCCATGCTGAAGCAGTTCAAGTGGAATATGATCCAAATGAGATCTCTTATGACGAATTACTCAAAGTGTTTTGGAGTAATCATGATCCTACATCACTAAATCGACAAGGACCTGATGTTGGAAATCAATACCGCTCTGCAATATTTTTTCATGATGAAGAACAAAAAAAGATTGCACACAAATCTAAAGAGGAACTAGAAAAATCAGGAAAATTTCAGAAACGTATTGTAACTGAAATTGTTCCGGCTCCAGAATTTTATAAAGCTGAAGAATATCATCAAAAATATTTTCAGAAACATGGGCTCTCTTAAAATTATTTCACAATGAGTACTGGAATTTTTGATGAATGAATGACATAATTGGAAACACTCCCCAAGAATAATTCTTTTACTGCGCTTCTTCCTCGTGAACCAATCACAATTAGATTAAAGTTTTCTTTTTTGTCATGAGCTAATTTTATGAGATTGTATCCTGTGTCTCCTCGCATCAGTTTTTCTTTAAAGATTATGCCGTTTTGTGCTGATAATAACTTGGCATCTGTCATTATTTTTTTTATTTCTTTAATCTCTTCTTTATTTACAGATATTACGCCCTGAAACTCTGAATGTGACTGTATATTCATCGAGTTGGCACCAGTAATTGTAGCTCCAAACTGTCTTGCTATGGATATGGCCATTTCAAGTGCACGCATAGAATTTTTTGAACCATCTAATGGAACTAGAACTTTGCTGATTTTTTTATTTATCATAGTCTGTCATCTATTTAGATCTTAAAAAACATAGTCTCACTTATCACATACGTAAAAATTTAGAAAAGTAATAAAAATAACTGATCGGTGTTAGTAACTAAACTTAACTAGCTAAATAATTGACGTTAAAATGGTGCAAGAAAATTTTATTCAAGTGGATGAAAATAAGATTCGGTATCTAGAGTCTGGAGACTCTAAAAACATTCTGATATTAATTCATGGATTAGGTGCATCTGCTGAAAGATGGAATACTGTGATTCCTATTTTTGCAAAACATTACCATGTGATAGTTCCTGATCTGATTGGATTTGGTTACAGTGATAAACCGATTGTGGACTATACCACTGATTTCTTTTCAGCATTTCTTGAGAAATTTTTTGACGCATTAGGAATAAAACTTCTAAGCATGATCGGTTCTTCTTTAGTTGGTCAAATAGCTGCAGAATATGCATCTACAAATTCAAAAAATATAGAAAAATTAATCCTTGTATCTCCATCGGGTGTAATGAAGCAATCTACTCCAGCATTAGACGCTTACATAATGGCTGCTTTGTATCCAAATGAACAAAGTGCTAAAAATGCATTTGAGATGATGGAATCTTCTGGTAATGAAGTCGATAATGTAATTGTTGAGGAATTTATAAAAAGAATGCAATTACCAAATGCAAAATTGGCATTCATGTCTACCGTTTTAGGACTGAAAAACTCAGAAATCATTACACCTAAACTGCATTCAATTCTTAGTCCAACTCTGATAATTTGGGGTTCCAAAGATCCGGTTATTCCAATTCAACATGCCCAAAGTTTTACATCTTCTATCAAAGATTGTCAATTTTATATGATGGATGGGTGTGGTCATACTCCGTATGTTCAAGAGCCTGGTCTTTTTTCATCTGTAGTTTTGAATTTTCTTTCACCTCACTAGTTTCATTTATATACCATCTAGTTCCAATTACTGCCAATGGACGGTAATTATAACCAGTTTAATCCTTCAGAGATGTTCAAAGATTGGATTCAAAAAAATGGTCGTGCACAAGCTGAATTTATGAAAAACTTTGGCTCATTAATGGCAAACCAAAATACACAAACATTCAATCCTTTAGAAACACTAAAAGAGGTATCTGATAGTACAAGAAACGTTCAATCTGATTTAATGAAGAATGTCTCCTCTATGCAAAACAAAAGCATGGAGACAATGTTTCAAATTGGTCAAATGCTTCCCTCTTTTATGAATTGGGGTGCTTACAAAACAACTGTCAGCAGTAATGGAAGAATTTCAATTCCAGAGGCAGAACGTAATGCACTTGGATTAGGAGAAGGCGACTTGGTTCAAGTCATAGTCCTTCCAATAGCAAAAAAATCAAAAAATAAGGGGGTGAAACAATGAGTAAAAACGAACAAACAACAGGAACTAAAGATGTATTTTCAGTTTATCAGGAAAACGTGGACAAACTATTCTCTGATATTAAACATTCGGTACCACAGTATCATCAGTCAATTACTAATGTGCAGCAAGAATACCTGCAAGCGTATGAAAATGTTGTTGATTCTACAATAGCATTACAAAAAGAATATGCAAAGAAGGCAGGTATTGTAACTAACATACCTCAAACAGCACTAAAAG
>JBOGRE010000014.1:0-2009 GCA_050749345.1 Nitrosarchaeum sp.
TCCACAGTAAATGCATAAAACATTTGTACTTTGATATTAAAATAAGTAGCATTATCACTGACAATCCTTCCTTAAAAGAATTCTATGTCAAGCTAAAAAAGCCAATAAGATTCAATAAAAAACAAACAGTAACTTTAGAATATGATTGGGAAGAAAAATATAGAAAATTTGAGTATGTTATAGCAACAGATTGTGACAAATTAAAGTACAAGTTAATGATTCCAAAATTAATGGAATTAAAAAATAGGATTTACAAATTTAATCCAAATACCAAAGAAAAGATAAACGTAACTCCTGCGCCAGATATTGAATCTAGAAATCATAAAATGGTAGTGACTTGGAATAGTGAAAAGAAATTAAAAGAAAATGATGCGTTTGAATTTAATTGGTAAGTTTTTTTTAAATTGAATTATTCGTTTTGGATTAATTTTCTCTCTTGGAAAGGTACAGAAGTTGCCCAGCAATGTTGGAAATAGTCAAAACACCATTCATGAAATATTGGATCTGAGCTGTAAAGCATTTCAGTCATGTCTGCTTCTCCATCTTTTGGAAAAATTATGCAGGCCTCTTTGTCGTTTAATAAAACTACAACCTGTACATCATTTTGCGTCTTTCTTTCAATTACTCCTTTTTCAATGAATTTTTTAAATTGCAGCTTCTCATAGACTTCTTTTCTTGCGTTTGGAACAATTACCTGATCAGATAACACCGAGCGAATATTGACATCCTGTTTTGCTTTTGTTGCAACGACTTCTATAATATCTGGGGAATATGGTATTTCCGTTAAAATATTGTAAATATATTTTTCAGCGTTTTTGTGAATCTCTTTCCATTGCTCTAAAACCTTGACCATGCCCTTGATGTGCTTTCCTGAGCTAAGGGCGCCTATTCTTTGAATAAATTTAGCAGGAATGTTGCCATAGCTATGATTTTTAAAATAATTTTTATTCTTTGAAAGAAAGGTTAGCGAAGGAATTTGGGCTAATATCGTAGTTCCGTGAATAGTAAGATGATAAGTTCCTTCTACTTCTTTTTCAATTAATCCAGCTTTTACTAGCCTTTCAAAGTTTCGAAATACTTCAGGAACAGTAGCCTCTAATTGTTTTGCAATAACTGAAACAGATGATTTTTTTTCTTCTAATTTGAATAAAATTTCTAACCTCTGTTCACTGGCAATTTCAAACAAGTCTTTTGCAATGCTCTCTGCAGTATAGTCCACTTGGTGACTGTACCATATTAGAATCTAAATCTTATGTAACTAAGAATTTATGATTCAGGCCAATCACCATGACACTCTGAGCATCTACCTCTTAGGCCATTATACTTGGGCTCTAAAACGATTTCTGCAGCAAGTGTCAGACACTCAATACACAATACCTTAGAACTATTTTCCATTACTAGTTTTTAGTTATTCTTGTATTTCATTGAGATTTAGCAAAATAGCTAATCATTTACAATTCTAGCTAAGCATGCATTATGAGAGATCACCTAACAAAGTATCTTAATTCCAAAAAGAATCAAAATAGGCGTGCAGGATTCTAGGAAAACAAGAGGATAATGATCCACAAGATGTTATGAACCTTAATTGTACATGTAAGAAAATCATAGTAGTTTCGTTTTTCTTATGAAAAATTCAATTCAAAATTTAAAAATAAAAATAATTTGATGTATTGATCCAAAATGATCAAATTTTCAAGAGTAAAATTAAGTTATCAATAATATAAACCAGTGAATTACTGATTTTCAAATTTTGACCTGTTGGTAATAAATGAACACACAGTTGATTATTATTGAGAATTTTACGAGTGTAAAGTATGGAACCGAAACTTTGCAGACATTGCGGAGAGGAAACTTTAGGAGCTGACAAGTGCAAGACGTGCAAGCAGGTCTTCAAATTTGTATGCCCTGAATGTAACATTGTCTACGAAGAGCATCACTCAAACTGTACTGATACTCGGGTTATGCAAAAAATAATCATTGGATAGTCTATGCCGTATGCATGTATACGT
>JBOGRE010000015.1:0-21980 GCA_050749345.1 Nitrosarchaeum sp.
CTAATTTCTTTTCTTCAATTGAAGTTGTTACATGCATTGTAATTACTTTGGATTTATCAAGTGATACTCTTGCTTTTGATGCAGCAACTTGAATTGAGCTTATTCCTGGAATTATTTCTACCTCACCAAAAATCTCAATTAATCTATCTATAACTTCAGATTCTGAAAAATTAACATCACCTGTAAATGGAATAACTAAAGAGCGATTACCCAATTTTGGAAGAACTTCCTGATATGATTCCTCTTGATTATTCATAGTAATTTCATGGATTTCCTTACCTACAAGCAAATCTTCAATTATTTTTAATGTGTATTTGTAACCAATTACTATATCACAATTCTGTATTACTTCTCTTACAATTTCAGTAATATATTTTGGTGAACCTGGTCCTACACCCACAGCATAAATTTTTCCCAATTTACTTTGTAAATTTTTGTCTGTCTTTAATATATTGCACAAAAGGTTCCCAATCAACTTTCATGTACTTTGTAGGCTCTTTAGCTGGATACTTTACCCAATCTTGGGCAATTGAATACTGATATTTTTGTCGTTTGCCACCTTGTTCATATTCTAGTATTAGAGTACTACCCCACTCTTTTTCCTCATGTGTAATATTCAAAATATCATCAAATGATAACTCTACATTTTTTTTATTTTCTATATCTTCCATTAGATTGCTTTCTTCATAACCATCATGACGAATCATTGTATTTTTTGATTTTAAGAAATTGATAACTTGTCTTTGTCTAATAGATTGCCACCACTTCATTTTAGCCTTCGTCTTATGAACAAACATCAAATGTTTATCAGTTAAAATCAACATACCTTCTTTTCCACCAATTGAAAAGAATTTTTTTGACTCTCTCCATACTGAAACCAAATGAGTTTGAATTTTTTCATCAGGTTGCATAACGATTTATTATTATAACTTGTTAAAAACCAATACAATTAGCTTTTAAGTAAGATATTATGAGAAAATTTATTGAAAAAAACACTTATCATAATATCCTTGTCATTACTTTTAATTAATTTAGGAAATCAATCATTTGCACAATCTGATGATAAATTAGTAATTTTACATACTAATCTTGGAAAAATTGTGATAGAGTTTTTCCCTAACGATGCTCCAAATCATGTTGCCAATTTTATTAAATTATCTGAAAACGGATTCTACGATGACACTATATTTCATAGAATAATTCCCGGATTTATGATTCAAGGTGGAGATCCCAATACAAAAGATGGAGATAAGAGCACTTGGGGAACTGGAGGACCAGGTAATTCTATAAATGCTGAATTTAATACAATAAAACACAATCGCGGTATTGTTTCTATGGCAAGATCAGCTGATCCAAACAGTGCTGGTTCACAATTTTTTATAGTTCATAAAGATTCAAACTTTGATCAACAATACACTGTCTTTGGTAGAATTGTAACAGAAGAAAGTTTTGAAACACTTGATAAAATTACTTCAGTGAAAACAGGAGACAAAGACATTCCAATAGATACTGAACAAGTAAGAATTACAAAAGTTGAAGTTGTAAATCGCTCTGATGTACCTAATTTACTACAACTATCAGATCCTGAAAGAATTACTACGCCAATTGTAAGTTCTTCAGGTATTGAGCCTTATGAAAATAAAGCATTGGATATTCTGTTTAATACACCAGAAGGCTGGTTATTACAGCAACCAAACAAAACCAATGAAAATTCTCCTGATGTAGTTGCTGTAGGACCTAAAATTGGATTAATTAATCCAGTAATTTCTTTGACCATTTCTAATGCTACGGGAAAAACTCTAGATAATTTGATCCAAGAAAAAGATGAATTTCTAAAAAAAGCAGTCGAATCAGGTAATTTAGAAATTATTTCTCAAGAAAAATCAACAATTAATGAAAAACAAGCATATATTACTAATGCTAAAGGTTTTTTTCAAAATAATGGGACATCATATAATGTACAATTTAGAGAGATAATTATTTCAACTCCTGAAAAATTTTATACTTTTGCCTATAGTAATGGAGTAGACAATTTTAATGATCAAATTTCTAGATTTGAAGATTCTGTTAATTCTTTTAAAATAATATCTGAAACAATTAAAGAAACAAACTCTACAATAACTTCAAGTAAAACTGGAGAAAAAGGTGGTGGCTGTCTAATTGCTACTGCTACATTTGGCTCCGAACTTGCTCCACAAGTACAACAATTAAGAGAATTAAGAGATAACAAACTACTCCAAACAGAATCAGGCACTTCATTTATGGCTGGATTTAACCAATTTTATTATTCATTCAGTCCAACAATAGCGGATTGGGAAAGAGAAAATCCAGTATTCAAAGAAGCAGTAAAGATAACACTAACTCCAATGATTAGTTCACTATCAATTCTGAATTATGTAGATATTGATTCAGAAGCTAAAGTATTAGGATATGGAGTATCTTTGATTATACTTAATGTTGGAATGTATTTTGTTGCACCAGCTATGATAATTCAAAGACTAAGAAAATAATTACCACACATCGTCAACTTCATCAAGAATTTTATATTCTTTCTCTGTCTCACGTTTTACGAGTTTCAGTCTTGAAATATCTCTGTCAAACAGCAAATCAATTGTCCAATCTAAAAAAACTCTGACTTTTTTATTAGGTAATGCAATTTTTGAAAGGTAGACATTTCTCCAAATAAGCCAGGCTAAGAATCCAGAAATATTCATTCCCAAAAATGTCGCAATACCTGTTCTTTTTCCAATTATTGCCATCTGCCCCTTAGAATGATATTCAAATTTTTTCTTCTCTGAATTTTTAATCAGAGCATTTAGATTATAAGCTGCAATTTTAGCTTGTGCTTCTGCAAGTTGTGCAGTGGGCGCAATTGGTCCATTTGTTTGAGGATTCATAAATAATGCACAATCACCAATTACAAAAACACCAGAAAATTCTGGAACTTCAAGAAAATTATTTACAATAACTTTACCTTTATCTGTTTTGAACATTGATCTTTTAATCGTATTAACAGGTGTAACACCTGCAGTCCAAATCAACGTTTTAGTTCTAATTACATCTATCTTTGATTCATCCATAGGATCTTTTGGATTTTCATCTAATGATTTTACAGTGACTTCTATTCCATCAAAACTTGTAACTGCTGTTCTGAGTCTAATGTCAATACCTCGCTTTATCATCTTTTCTTTTGAAAATTCGGCTAACTTTTCATTAAAACCAGGAAGAATCATCGGAAGAGATTCTATAACTATTACACGAATATCGTCTTTCTGAATTGTAGGATAATATTTTCTTGCATCTAATAGAAGATCCATCAACACACCTGCAGTTTCAATCCCAGCAAATCCTCCCCCAACTACAACAAATGTCAAAAAACTATTTCGAAGAATAGGATCTGTTTCATTTTCGGCTTGTTCAAGCATATCTATTACTCTGTTTCTTAACATTACTGCATCATTGAGTGTCTTCATTGTGTAAGCATATTTTTCAACATCTACCATTCCAAAGAAGTTGGTTACACTACCTAATGCAACTACTAAATAATCATAATGAATTGAAAAACCTCTTTTTTCACTCGTACCCCATAATGTTACAAGTTTTCCAAAAGGATCAATATTCTTTATTCTACCTTCATAAAATTTTGTCTTTTTACAAATTGCTCTAATAGGCATTACAATATGCCTCGTTTCAATCTCACCTGATGCCACTTGAGGTAACATTGGAGTGAATAATAGAAAATTATCTTCACTAATCATTATCAACTCAATTTCAGAATTATTTCCAAAATGTGACTCTAATTGTCTGGCACATTCTACTCCAGCAAATCCTCCTCCCAAAATTACTATTTTCTTTGTATTTCTGGCCAATTACATCATATCCATAAAATTACTGAATATATCCTATGAGATCAATTTTCTCAACAAATCATAAATAAATTTAGAATTTATCCAATTCTAACTATATCGGAATGAAGTATTTCATATGCTTTAGAAGCATCTCTTTCATTTAGAATTATAATTATACTGTCTTGGCTGAAAAATGCATTTACAAGTTCTATTCCATTATCATGTAAAATCTCTGCAACATAAGATACTACATCTGATTGATTTTGGTTTATTGGAATTGAAATTCTAATCTTTGCAAGACCAGTATTAAACATATTTTCACTGTTTGGTATATTTTCAAAGATCTGTCTAATACTTTCCATATCTTCAGTAAGAAATCTAAACGAATCAGATAATCTGAAAAATTCATAATTACTGGTAATTTTTGAAAATTTATCTAAAATTGATATAGGATCCATCTCTGCAGAATCTTTTATTGAAAATTTGATATCCATCATTCCATCAGTTAATACAAGTCTGGCATTTTTTAAAATAGATTCTTCTTTGATATTTTCTTTAATTTCAAAAGAATCTGCATATCGTTTTATGGCAACTACAATTGTATTGAGATTTACAGAATCACCCAAAACCTTTTCAATTTCTGGCTGAATCTTTACAGCCAATGCTGTATAGTTAATCAAATCCATTTTCATACAATCATAAATTGAACGATTTCTTGTGACAATTTCTCTAACTATTTCAGGAATAGACATAGTAATCCTCATCAAACATAACTGTCTGATGTCAGTTATAATAGTATTATGTAAGAAATTATATAAACGTACGTAATATTTATATAATGTAATATATATTACATTAAGTAGATAAATATGACAATATTTGATAGTGAATTTGATAGAATCTTCAAGAGAATGTCAAACTCTTTTTTTGATATAGATGACATATTTGAAGAATTCAAGGACAACGGTTCCAACTCTGGTCCATTTTATTATGGTTATACAATGACTGTTGGTTCTAATGGAAAACCTGTTGTAAAAGAGTATGGAAATGTAAAACCAGGATTACTTTTGTCAGCTGATACAAGAGAACCGATTGTAGATGCAATTGTAGATGAAAAAGGAAAAACAGTAAAACTTGTAGCTGAGATGCCAGGAGTTGAAAAAACAGACGTTAAAATTCTTGTACACGACAAATTTGTAGATATTTCTGCAGAACATGGTGAAAAGAAATATCATGTAAAAGTACCAATCAAACATAAAGTGGATGAAAATTCTGCCAAAGCTTCTTACAAAAATGGAATTCTTGAGTTAGTCTTCAAGTTAATTGAAGATGAAAAGCCAAAAGGTAAAAAGGTAGAAGTTGGGTAAATGACTAAAATTATTTTAAAAGTTGTTGAAATTCCACAACAACATGTTGGAAGAGGAAGAGCTATAGTTGATCCTAAAATAATCGAAGATACTAAATGGAAGCCAGGCCAAATTTTAGAATTAACACACAACAAAAAAACTCATGTAAAGCTTTGGCCTGGCTCTTCAGAAGAATATGGTACAGGTATTATCAAAATTGATGGAATAACTAGACACAATATTGGAGCTGGAATTGGTGACAAAATTTCTATAAAATCTGTAGAAGCTACTGCTGCCGAACAAATCACTTTATCTCCAACTGAAAAATTAGCTATTGATGAAGAACAATTACATGATGTTATGATTACAAATTATCAGAATCATGTTTTCACTGTTCATGATTCAATTCAACTACCAACCCAAATGGGTGGAAAAATACAATTTATCATAACCAATACAAAACCATCAAAACCGGTAATTGTAACTGAAAGTACAATCTTCAAACTTGGTCAAATGACAAAAGCAGTCGATTCAACTATTCCACGAATTACATATGATGAATTAGGAGGTTTGAAAAATGAAGTTCAAAAAATACGTGAGATGGTAGAGTTACCCATGAGACATCCTGAATTATTTGAGAAAATAGGTGTGGAAGCACCAAAAGGCGTGTTATTATATGGTCCACCAGGAACAGGGAAAACTCTATTAGCAAAAGCAGTTGCTGGTGAGACCAGTGCTCACTTTATTTCACTTAGTGGGCCTGAAATTATGGGAAAATATTATGGAGAAAGCGAGGAAAGAATTAGAGAAATTTTCAAACAAGCAGAAGAAAATTCTCCAAGTATTGTGTTTATTGATGAAATTGATTCAATTGCCCCTAAACGGGATGAGATTTCAGGAGAAGTTGAAAAAAGAATTGTTTCACAACTTTTGACATTAATGGATGGTATAAAAAGTAGAGGCAAAGTTGTAGTTATTGCAGCTACTAACAGACCAGACTCAATTGATCCTGCTCTTAGAAGACCGGGAAGATTTGATAGAGAAATTGAAATTGGAATTCCAGATGATGAGGGAAGACATGAAATTCTCTCAATTCATACACGTGGAATGCCAATTGACGAAAAAGTAGATCTCAAGCAAATTGCAAAAGTAGCACATGGATTTGTTGGAGCTGATCTCGAAATATTATCCAAAGAAGCAGCCATGCGATCTCTACGAAGAATTTTACCTGAAATTAATCTGAGTGAGGAAAAAGTTTCTACAGAAATTCTTCAAAAAATTAAGATTACAAGTGATGACTTTAGAGATGCATTAAAAGAAGTAAGACCAAGTGCATTACGAGAAGTCCAAGTACAAATTCCAAATGTTAACTGGGATGATGTTGGTGGCCTTGATGAATTAAAAGAAGAATTACGTGAAGCTGTCGAATGGCCAATCAAGCATAAAGAAGCTTTTGAGTATGTTAATGTAGAAGCACCAAAAGGAATCTTACTTCATGGTCCACCAGGAACAGGAAAAACAATGATTGCAAAAGCATTAGCAACAATGACTGATTCTAACTTTATTAGTATTAAAGGTCCAGAATTACTTTCAAAATGGGTAGGTGAATCTGAAAAAGGAGTAAGAGAAATTTTCAGAAAAGCTCGTCAGGTAGCACCGTGTATAATATTCCTTGATGAAGTAGATGCACTTGTGCCAAGAAGGAACAGTGGTGATTCTGGTTCACATGTAACAGAAAATGTTGTCTCTCAAATTCTCACTGAAATTGATGGATTAGAAGAATTACATAATGTATTGATAATTGGTGCCACAAATAGACTTGATATTGTTGATGAGGCATTGCTTAGACCTGGTAGATTTGATAGAATAATTGAAGTTCCAAATCCAGATTCTAAAGGAAGAGAGCAAATATTCAGAATTCATTCCCAAAAGAAACCACTAGCAAACGATGTCAACATAACAAAAATTGTTGAATTAACAAATGGATTTAGTGGTGCTGAGATGGCGGCTGTAACAAACAGAGCGGCAATTCTTGCTTTGAAAAGACATGTTAGTGCAAAATCAAAAAATATCAAAGACATCAAAATAACACAACAAGATCTGCTTGACTCCATTGATAAGGTAAAGCCTATGAAAAAAGCGACAATATGATTTAATCCATAAAATAGTCTAAATACTAAGAAAGATGACCACAAATTATGAAACTCTATCTTGATTTTGAGCCATGCAAAGAATGTAACACCATTATGAATGAACTAAGTAGTCCTGAAATGTTATTTGCAGATGCAAAAAAAAGGGCTGATGAATCTGCAAAATTCCTGCGACATCTTACATATAATCACAATGAAGTAGTACAGGCTGTAATGGAAGATCTACCCAAACAAAAAAGAGATCAAGAGTTTGATTTCTTTAAATAATATTTTTTCAATTATCACTCTTAGAAATCAATAATCATATTCATATACAAAAATTAATTCAATATGGCAATGTCATATTATAAAATGAAAGAAAATATTATTTTTGGGTTGGTAGCTTTATTTCTATCACTATCTTATGCTTAACCTATTTTGACTCAAGGAATTCAACAAGAACCAGAACCTCCTTGAATATCTGAACCGTCACCTACCCCCAAACCAATAAGACTACCTAAATCAGAACCAATTTCCACACCATTCCCTGAGGAAACTGAATCTGAAAAAATACAGAAACTTACTGAAGAAAATAATAAACTAAAAGAATCATACTCTGAAGAAAAATTTGGCAAAAAAACAAAATTTGAATACTTTAAAAAAACTATTACACTTCCAGGAAGAATTAATAATAAAAAAACTTCTGCTAAGTTTGAAAAGGGTAGATTAAAAATAACAATTCCAAAGACAATTTTTAGTCGTAAAATAGAAATAAAATAATTATTTGAAGAACTGTTCTACCTGTTGTCTATATTTGAAAGATAATTTTCCAAAATCTGCAAAATCTTCAGCTGTTGGATATTTCATTCTCATTGCATACTGATTTATAAAAACAGATAATGCACTACCTATAATTAAATTATAAACTCCATCTACTAAATTTTTTGAATAAGGAAATGCTATTTTTATAAAAGGAATGTATGTCTCAGTCTGAGTAAGCATTAATTTTATATTTTTTTCAACGTATTCCTGAACATCCTCTGGAATTGCCATACTATTACTAGAATTGATTTCTTATAATGTTTTATTATCACGCATGAATTAACCTTTTTTTGTCTTAATTTTAGATAATTATCCCTATCTAACTATTCCATTCTAGATATTTTTCCTTACATTTTAGACTTCGTGGCAAACACCTCATTGTCTATTACAACAAGATTATGATATTCCCTCATACTATACAAATACTTTACAATGATTGTATCATTTATTCACCTCATTACTGTGTATTTGTCAGATCTTTCTCTAATGAAGAAAGAACCCACAATACCGCCAAAGATTACGCCTACAGTTATAATTGCTCCAATACTATTCATCAGTTACTAATGTTTTGATAAAAAATATCTCTTATCCAACATAATCTAAAAAATCTCCAAAATTATTATGATATATACTCACTATTCAATCTAAATACAATGAAATCTACTCCAACTAATAGACAATCTCACCATCCAAAAAAAGAAATAACACGCAGCATTACTTATCGATTACCGTCTAAAATTGTAGAAGAATTAGAAACAGAAGCAATGCACAAAAGTATATCACAAAATATTTTGGTAAAACAAATTCTTGAAAAATATGTAAAATGGGATCGTTTTAGTGATAAAATAGGTATGATTCCAATTCCTAAAGGAATCTTGGATTCTCTTGGTGCAGAAATGGATGGAGAAGACATCAATGAAATTATTAAAACAGTTTTACCATTAATCAAGGATACAGTTCTTTTTATGAAAGGAAAATATGATTTGAAACGATGTATTGAAACCTTAGAAGATTACATACGTGCAGCTGGGATGAAATCAGATCATAGAATTGACGGAGACTTGCACCATTTATTCAACATGAATTAAGTATGAACTGGTCATTTTTTACTGAACAACTATTAAAAGAAATTTTTAATTCCTTTATGCCCGACAAAAATATAAAATTCCAAACAACCAAAAATACAATAATTGCAACAATAGCACTGGGTTCAGACTTTAGTGAGCACGATTATTGATATTTGTGAATATTATTGGAACAGGCATAACATAGTTTTTTATCGTTTTCAGAATCAAAATAACAGTTTTTACATTTACTACACTGACAAATTTTTAAAGAATCTGTTTTATTTGGATCAACATTTGACATTTTCTTTTAAATTTTAATTAAATTATACCACTAATATCAAATTTGAGCAAGTAATTGCAATGTACACACTTCTTATCTCTTTATTTATTCAATGTCATTAAATATATAAAATTAGTAATCAAAAAATATTATATTATCCATAACACCAAATTCAATTTATAACACAAAATGGAGTTTTGATTATTGACTGAACTAAACAAAAAAGTATTTGGTAAAATCACTACAAAAGAAATAATTGGAGCCGTTCCTTCTGTAATTGATACAAAGAAACTACTAGAAATCGAATTTCAAAACTTGATTAATGAACTTGAATTACAAACCAAAGATGATTTGAAAAAATTGTTAAATCAACAACAAATAGCAAATAAACGCATCAATAGTAGGCCTGGCGCCATGGCTTTGGCACAAGACAAAATTCGATTATTTACCGAATATAATCAAAAATATATCCAAACTATTAATGAAAAACTATCTTAATTCTAGTCTTTTTTCTGCTCTCATATAATCAGTATATGTAACTATAATATGAAATAGTATTTTGTACTCTATTTACTTCCAAAATTGGAGAAATAATTCTTGAAGTAATACTAATTTTAGAATTTTCTTCCTTTAGTTCTGTGAATAATCCAGAATGATACAAAAAGGGTGATTTTATTTGTAAACTAGATACACATTAAATCATCATAAACAATTTGATAATATTGAGTGCAACTGACTCTTTACGAGAAGACCACAAACAGATCAAACGTCTGGATAAAATAATCATAAAATGCTATAATGACCTCTATGACGGAAAGGATATACCACTTGGAGATATTGAAAAAATAAATCTAGTAATTGCAGAATTTCTAGATTCTATCCATTATTCAAGAGAGGAAGACTCGTATTTTCCATGTGTAGCAAGCTATGATCATCTAAAAAAAGAGATAAGAAATCTAATGATAGAGCACGAGTTTTCTCGAAGAATTGCAAAAAATATATCAACACATCTGACACGCTGGAAAAATGGTGAAGATGCAAGAGAACCTGTGGCAAGATTCCTTAGAACATATTCAATTTATCTTATGGACCACATGTCAAAAGAGGAACAGTTCTTTGATAGAGCAGAAAGTGAAGTGTTATCAAAAGAAGAAGAGATGGAAATGTTTGAACAGTTTAGCTCCGTTATGGCAATTACAACAAAAATGCAAAATATGGTTAAAGAAATTGAGTATCTTGAACAACGCCCTTGGTTTCTAACGTAAGCTCTTTAAGACCTATTTAAAAAATTACAAATAATGAAGCCTTTTGTTTTATGGATGACTGGTCTGCCATGTTCAGGTAAGACTACAATTGTTAAAGAGCTCCAAAAAGACATTTCAAATCTAGCAATGCTTGATGGTGATGAGTTAAGAGAATGGTTTTCACCAAAAGATTTTTCCAAGGCAGGAAGAGATGAGCACAACAAAAGAGTAGCTCACCTTGCAAAATTGTTACTAAAACATGGAGTTCCATCAGCGGTATCTCTTGTTTCCCCATACAAGGAAAACCGAGATAATGCAAGAGAGATCATCAATTCAGGCGATCAGTTTGCTGAATGCTATGTCAAATGTTCAGTTGAAAAATGTGAGCAAAGAGATGTTAAGGGAATGTATGCCAAAGCAAGGAGAGGCGAGATCAAAGGATTTACAGGAATTGACGACCCATATGACGCTCCACAGAATCCCGACTTGCTAATTGACACAGAACACGAGCCACTAACCGACTGTGTAAAAAAGATAAAGGAATATCTTAAGAAAAAAAACCTAATCTAGTTTTTTAAATTCTTTAACTATTTTATCATGAATTAATCCATTAGTTACTAATATTCCATTTTGATGATTTACTATTTTGTTATTGTATGTAATATCATTACCAGACATATCAGTCATTTTTCCACCTGCTTCATAAATTAAACAATAAGATGCAGCCGAATCCCACTCTTTCATCTTATTTGTTGTGGTAATGTATGCTTCAGCTTCTCCAGAACTAATCTTCCCTACTTTTAGTGAACTCCCTATACTAGTAAAATCTTTAATCCCTAATTTTTTGATAAACATTTTTTCTTTTTCTGAAAGATGATGTCTTGAACCAACTACTTTACATTTTGAAAGTTCTGAAATTTTTGTAACTGATATTTTCTCCCACTTACCTTTTGAAAATTTAAAAGCACCACAACCTTTTTGTGCTGCAAAAATAGTTTTTTCTGTAGGCCAACCAATAACACCTATGATTGGTTTTTTATTTTTTATCAGTGCAATCATTACAGTAAATTCTCCAGTTTTATCTATAAAATCAGAAGTGCCATCAAGAGGATCAACTACCCAAATAATTTCTTCTGATAATCTTTTCTGATCATCTTTATCTTCTTCTGATAAAATTTTATGATTCGTTTTTGATAAAATAGCCTTAATGATTTCATTACTTTTTAGATCAGCTTCTGTAATTGGTGAATCATCACTTTTAGTGAATGTTTCATATTTACCTTCATATATCTCCAAAATTGAATTTCCTGCTTCATATACAGCTTCAATAGCCACATCTAATTCTGGCATTTTATCTAAAATTGGAATGTTCGTCAATAGTAATTACCTAGGTAGTTAACTCTGGTTTTAATGTCCAGACAACTCCTAGGACAATAAACGGAATTGACATTATTCCAATAATTGCAAGTATGATATTAAATTGAGATTCTGATACTTGTGGATTATTGACTATCCAAGGTAATGGTAATGTAATGACTACCCAAATTACTCCTAACAAAATGATTAATTTGGCTTTTTTCTTCCTATCTGTCATCATTCTCAGTATTATTTGAGCAGTATTAAATCCATGTGAATTTACTTGATTGATTCTCCGCCATTAACTGTAAGTATTACCCCTGTTATCCAGGCATCATCAGAAGCAAAATATAAAATTGCTTTAGCTACTTCTTCTGGCTGACCAATTCTCCCTACAGGGTGCTCACTTCATAAATTCTCTATCTTTTAGTTTTCAAAAATGATTTTGTCATACCTGTATCAACTACGCCATGACAAATACAATTTACTCGAATTTTGTCTTTTACATATTCTAATGCCCAACATTTTGTAAGAATAATTAATCCAGCTTTTACTGCTAAATATACATCTACATTAAATCCTTGATATGCTTTTAATCCCACATCTGATGAAATATTGATTATTGATCCTGATATTTTTTGTAAATGAGGAATTGCTGCTTTTGTAAATCTGAATTGTCACATAAGATTTACATCTAAAATATCATTCCATTCAGATTCATCAATTTCATATACTTGTTTTATCTTTGAAAAAATCTCTGCATTATTTATTAGAATATCCAATTTACCAAATTTCTCAATAGTTTGTTCTACAACTTTTTTAACATCACTTTCATTTCTAATATCATCTGTTATTTCTACTGTATTTGAAATCTGATTAACTGCATTTTCTAATCTCTTTGAATCTTTTGTTGTTATGACTACATTTGCACCATTTTCAGCAATTTTTTTGCAGTTGTAAATCCAATACCTCCACTTCCATCAATTACAATTGTAACTTTTCCAGATAACTTCAACATTTTTTAATAAATTTTATAATTTATAGCTCTTTAAATAACACTGGGAATTTATGAGTATTTTTCATATTTACATGATGAATTCTAATAATTTGAAAATAATCTTATTCTTTATTATTTTTACAAATCATTATTCAAAACCTAATTTGTTTTCCAGAATAATTTCATCTACTATTTACATCAAAATCAAATTCTAAATTAAAATATCATGTGGCATTGTTATTTTTTATATTGTCTGACTGAATTTTTTAATTTTCTAATTGTTTTGATGATTTTTCCAAATCTCAACTAATAGATTAAAATTTTCCATAAAACTCTATAAAATATTAAAATTTTTCATACTAAATCTTAAATAGTTGAATTAACTATATTAAATGATGCCGAAGGATATAATTCCTATCGACTAAAGCGGCGTTACCCCGCAGAACGAAAAAGGTAATCAGGCGTTTTTACGACCTGACCACGAGAGGAAATCTCTCAATGTTCTGCAGTAAAAGGGGTAAACGCCTTTTTAATTTTTAATAATATCCACAGATACTGAACCTAATTCATTTCCATTTGGATTGATTTCAATAGATATCATCTGTTGATCTGGAATTGAAATTGTTTTTTGTCCATCGTAATCCCAAGTATAGTATTCTGATATTCCTGTTTGGTGTAGAGTTCCATTTAACTTGAAATTTTCGGAAAAATCATAGTCTTCTCCTTTTAATAAAATAGTTAGAGATTGAGGACTATCACCATTGGGGACAAATTTGAAAAGATAATCTCCTTTACTCACAGTAAATGTATTAGAATAAATTCCATTTTTGTATAAATCCGGATCTGCCAAAGTAGCATGAAAAACTATATTGCTATTTTTCTTATCAGCCTGATTAAACGATAATCCTATTGCAACTATTATCAACACCAAAGGAATGATGATTATTTTTTTATTCATTTAAGTTAAATTATTAATCCTATTATAAAAATAAATTTCTAATTATAACTCCAAAGCTTCTTTCAGACCCTTGTATCTATTTCTAATTGTTACTTCTGTAACTCCTGCAGCAACTACAATATTTTTTTGAGTTTTATCTTCTCCATTTATCACACAAGACAAATACAGTGCAGCTGCTGCTAGACCCATTGGATCTTTTCCTGCAGAAAGTTCAATTTTAGTAGCCTGATCTAAAATCTCCATTGCCTTTCTTTTTGTTTTCTCTGATAATTCAGCAATACTGGATATTCTAGATATACATTTAACAGAATTAACAACTGGCATTTTCAGATCTAATTCTCTTAATAGTAATCTGTAACATCTTGCAATATCTTTTTTTTGACGTTAATTCCATTTGCAACATCTGTTAGTGTTCTAGGGGTTTCAGTATTTCTACATGTAGCATAAAGAGAAGCTGCTATAAGACTCGGAATTGAACGCCCACTGACGACCCTTGTCTAAGGCTTTTCTGTAAATATAGGCTGTCTTTTCAATAACTGCGTCAGATAATGCAAGTTTTGTTTTTAGCCTATCTAATTCACTAAATGCTTGTCTAAAATTTCTATCAGCAGGTTCATGAACCTGACTTCTATTATCCCACGTTCTCAGCCTTTCAATTGTGTTTTTCATTGATGCACTAAGCGGTTTTCCAGTAGCATCCTTATTCTGAGGACTGATTATTATGGCCAGTCCCATATCATGCATAGCCAAAGAAGTTGGGGCACCCGTCCTAGTTCTATTATTTTCCTCTATGGAAAAAGACCTCCATTCTGGTCCTTCTTGCTCTACTCTATCCGTAGCAACAAAACCACATTTGGAGCAAAACATCTCTCCTATATTAAAATCAGTTAAAATTGCTCCCTTGTTACAACGTTTACATCTATCACTAGAATCAACACTTTGAGCCATAAATTCAGAAATTTATCTTCATTCTATGCTTAAAAAGATTTGATTAATACAAAATCAGGTCAATTTTCTGAATTTAGGCCTAAAAAAAATATTTAAATACAATTTTTTTATCCAGACAGACATAGAATGGTAAAATGTCCCTTATGCGGAGAGTCGCTAAATAACAATTCTGTGATTCCAAATCACATCCAAAAAATCCATCCACAAAGAATATCTATCCTAAATCTCTAGGAAGATATTCTTGTTAGTAATATTTTATTTACTGTTAAGCAATGTTTACACCTGAAATTAAGTACAAACTACAAGATCAAATTCATTGTCAGATTTACAAGATAAATGGAATAAACAACAAAAACCAGGAATCGCAGATAAAATTAATGACACATTTAATTCAAAAGGAGCATTAAAACCTAAAATTCAAAATGGAATTAAACAATTACAGACACAAATTGCTAAACTTGATTCAATGATTATAAAATTAAATGAAAGAGACAGTAAACTTTTCAAAAGAATAGTTGAAGCAACTCAATCACATGATGTCAATATAAGTAGAATTTTATCCAAAGAATTAGTAGAGGTAAGAAAAACTACAAAAATTTTAGGTAATGCAAGAATAGCATTAGAACAAATTGAATTAAGATTAACAACTTATCATGATCTTGGGGATACTATAGTTACTATCATGCCTACAATAGGTTTGATGAAGAATCTCAAATCATCTCTTGTAAAATTCATGCCAACTGCTGACCGAGAAATTAATCAAATGGCACAAATGTTA
Organism: Nitrosarchaeum sp.; assembly: GCA_050749345.1. Taxonomy (GTDB): domain Archaea; phylum Thermoproteota; class Nitrososphaeria; order Nitrososphaerales; family Nitrosopumilaceae; genus Nitrosarchaeum. The sequence goes on from JBOGRE010000015.1 coordinate 15,774, forward strand.
GGAGGATTTATGACTGATAGTTTCTCAAGTGATGCTACATTTGGAATGGATGAAACAACCAATTCTGAATCAGAAAAAATTCTACAGGAGGCAGCAGCTGTAGCTGAAAGTTCCGTTGGAGATAGATTTCCTTCAACACCTACTAACACTAAGACTATAACTAAAAGTAAATTTTTCTAACATCTGAAATTCTAAATCTTGACTTTCTAGAGATCTCTAGATTCTTTAATTTTTTTAACTCTATTGCCTTCACTATCAATTATTCTATCAATTCCAGATAATCTATCTCTTAAACTATTGATAAGTGAGCCTACCTCATCTGCCTCATTTTCAACTTGTTGTCTTTTATGAGTCAGTTCTTTAATTCCTCTATTTTCCTCCTCAATATACTGACTTACTTTCTCTAATTTTTCTTTTAAATTTTTAATATCTACAGATTCTTCTTCAATATCTTTTTCTAAAATAGTTCTCTTATCCTTTAGATTTTTTATCATTAAACCTACATAATCTATAGCTTCTTCTAATTTTGCGCGTTTATCCATTAATTCTACAATTCCAATTTCTCCTACTGTTTCATTAGATGAAATACCTCTGGATTTCATAGTGACTTGTTCATCTGTAGTTCTTTCTTCTATCCTTTCTCCCCCTTCTTCCTTTTTGAATTTATCAAACATTTTATGATCTCTTTTCAAAATGAGAATAAAAAGTTATTATGAATCTCAAAACTGACCCAGAGACTGATTTTTTGATCATTGAAAAGAAAAAATGGTTCTATTCCACCAAAAAATTGATTTTTTTAACTCGATTAGAATTATAAAAAATTTTCCAACTTTATTGTTGGTTGTCAAACCTAAAACCAGTCAATGTTATCATCCGTATCAGATTTAACTAGGATTAATCAAATAATAGGAACCTTTATCCTACATTTCTGTTATATTTCTAGAAAATATGATTCTGTAACTAATTTCTCTATCAACTATTCTTTATATTGGATATGAAAATTCATACATTCACTTGAATCAAATTCACAATGTCAATCTTTAATACAATTATTGATTTTTTTGTAATCTTCCAAAAATTTTCTCTGGTATATTATCTTCAAAAAGTACTATTTTGATATAAATCCTATAGAAGAATACTTAGCTAATGTTTCACCATTTGTTCTTTATATATTAAATTAGCTAAAACCGATTAAAAATCATCAATAATTACTTAAAAAATAATTTTTTCTTGAACTTTTAAAAAATTTGATTTTTACATGAAAATTTTAGGCATATGAAAATTTGAGATTTCCTTGCACCGCAGTAATTTTTGCCAAAATTATTAATTTTAAGAGATGAAATACCTGTTCCGCTATGCGTTCCGCTTTAAAGTTTCAAAATGTTCCTCATTAACCAATTAATGCTATACTAACACATGACAAAACAACAATATAGGTCCGAAATGGGCATAATGGGTGATATCTTAGACGTAACTGCCGATGGTGGTCGTACTGGAGTCATTGTATCTGCAATCTCTCGCAAAGCAAACCTATCTCACTATGCAGTACTAGACAAATGTGAGAAACTGGTAGAAGCAGGCTTAGTCGAGTCAGTCAAAAACGACAGGAATAGAGTCTTCTTGATTACTGAAAAGGGACTACAATTTTTCCAAGAATTCAAGAGATTCCAAGGACTTGTTGAAAGTATGAATTTGAGGTACTAGCCAATGAGCCCAGAAATCGTACCAGTTCATAGAAAAGAGTCTATTCGAGAAGATGGAATGCTTTTTGTAAGGACTGATGGTATTATCGAAACAATGGTTAAGGCACCTCTGATACTTGCTGGCTTAATTATTGTGACAGTGATGATACCTCTTCAGACCTCATTCAGCTCTACTCGAACTCTTAATCTTATCATTTATTCTGATGGATCCACACATGTATCTACTCAGATAGATGTGGATCCATTAGAGCCTGATTTTAAGCTTAATCTGTTTGGTAAATCAATAGATAATTTTGTTGCAGTAGGAGATGCTGGATTTTTATTATCTCAAGAAATAGTTGAAGATAAAGCAATAATTGACACATTTGGTTCATCAAGTATTATAATTGATTATGATGTTCAGGATTTAATTTCAAAAGAAGGACGAGTTTGGACATTCTCATTTGATTCTCCATCTAATTACATATTACTAATGCCAAAAAATTCAGTCATAGTTGGAATGAGTGATTTACCAAATAATATGGAATTAATAGACGAGCAAACAAAACTCAATCTTCCTGCTGGATTATCTGAAATAAACTATATCTTTAGTGCACCAATAAATCCAACTACTTCCAAACCAACAATTCCAGATAAATCATCATATAATTATGTTAATGCTGCAATTATTAGTGGTTCAATTATATCTGCAGTAATAGCTGCAGTATTAGCTATAGTATTAATATTAAAAAGAAAACAATTAAAATCTTTACCATCATTTTTACAAACAGAATCTATTTTTGAAAATCAAATTGAAACCAAATCTATTGACACAGAAACTATATTCAGTTTTAGACCTGAAATGCGTGAAGATGACAAAGAGATTGTAAAATTTATTTCTGACAAGGGAGGCCAAGTACTTGAAAGTGAATTAAGAAAGAAATTCCTTCAACCAAGAACTACTATGTGGAGAGCTGTAAAAAGATTAGAAAGATTAGGAATTATTGAAATTGATAAAAAAGATTTACAAAATTTAGTAAAACTGAAAAAAGACTTGGAGGAAGAGAAATGAAAAAAATAACCTCACTCATATTATTAATTTTAGTATCTAGTATGGTTCTAGGAAGTATGACTAACACTGCTCAAGCCCAAACTGATCCATCAATTCTTCTAAAAATCGCAAAACATGCCCAGAAACAACTGGAAAATCAGATCAATCAAAATTCATCATATAAAACAAAACAACTTTTCAAAGAGGGTACACAACAAATTAATGCTTTAGAAGAATCTCTTAAAAATAATGACACTAGTTTAACAAAAAAATATTTTCTTTCTGCAATGAGAATATTTAAAGAGATATCTCAACAATTAACAAGTAATCAATCTTCACAAACAGAAATGGCTACTCTTAAAACTGCAGTAGAGGATCCTTCTGCCGATCTTCTTAGAATGCAAGAATATGTTGATAATCTCAAGGTAATTGCAAAAAAATACAGTGCAACAATTGACTTTTCTAAACTAGACGATCTCTTTGTAACAGCTAAAAAACAGATCATAGATAAACAATTTGATGATGCACTACAATCAATTAGTAAAATTAAACAAATTACTGTAGATCTCAATAACAAAATTCGTGGGCATGCATCTCAACAAGAACAATCTCGTGCTAAAGAATATGCACAAAAATACCTAGAACAACTCGATAGATTAATTGAAAATGCAAAGAATCAAGGACTATCTGAAGATATTATCCAAAAACTCGAAACTGCTAGAGAAAATCTTTCCACAGCAACAGATCCACATGAAATAATTAAACAAATAAGGGAAATTATATCAATTAAAGAACAATTTGAGTTAACAAAAAATGATCGACTAGAATCTAGAGTTATGCAAGTTGAAAAAATATTACTCAAATTATCTGACTCTGATAAATTAAGTCAAGCAGATCTAATAGATGCTAAAAAAACACTTCAAACCATTAAACACCACTTATCTCAAGGTGAATTTGAAATGGCAAATGAATTATTACGATCATTGGCAACACTATTAGAACAATTTCAAGATTAATCATCTTACTTATCATAAACTTCATATACATTTTCTAAACAGAATTGAACATGGCTTCTAAGGCAATTACTGTTGGTGTAGGAATTCCAATGATTGTAGTTGGTGCTTTGATGACATGGTTATGGGCTCCATTACAAGATGAAATGCAAAATACAGTAGAATTTGTGGGAAGCTTAATTGGAATTTTAGGAGTAGTCTTCTTTATTTCTGGTTTATTCTATACAAAAGAACCTGTAATGCATTGATCAAAACTCATTGAATAAATAATGAAAAAAAATACCATAATTACTTGAAAGTTAGATTATTTGAGATATTTACATCAGTTGAGGGAGAAGGAATTCTTTATGGTACAAAAACACTTTTTGTTCGATTAGCTGGTTGTCCATTTACTTGTTTTTATTGTGACACCAAAGAATCACTTCCACTTGATTCTGGAAAAGAATATACAATTGAGGAAGCATGTAAACTAATAGATTCTAATCTTAAAAATCAAACATACAAAGTTAATTTCACAGGTGGTGATCCATTAATTCAACATGATGCAGTAGCTGAACTTGCAAAACATGTTCAAATCAAAAAAATCCCGACTTATCTAGAGTCATCATGCTTTGATTCTGACAGATTCAATCACGTATTACCATTTATTGATATTGTTAAAATAGAATTCAAAACAAAAGATTCTGATTTTGTAGATTCTAAACACTATGAAAGATTAATTGATAATGCAATGAAATGTCTTAAATCATCTATTGCATCTAAAAAAACTACATACATAAAAATAGTTGTAAGCTCTAAAACTAAATTAGAAGATTTCAAAGATTTGGTCGATAAAATATTTAATGTTATTTTAAAGCACGATATTAATGGATTCATTATACAACCAACATATGGTATTGCAGAACCTTCATTAGATCAGTTACTAAATTTGTATGATATAGTTTATCCTCATTTCATTAATGTAAAAGTTGTACCTCAACTTCATAAATTCATTGGAGCTCCATAATCTTATCATCAGCCTAGAAACAAAACTAGGTTCAAATACTAGAAAAAATCTATGAAAATATCAAATGGATAAAGAACGTGTAAAAAAACTCGTTAGAGAATTAATCATAGAAATTGGTGAGGATCCCACTCGTGAAGGCCTTAAAGATACTCCTGAAAGAATTGCAAACATGTATCAGGAAATCTTTGATGGATACGAATCTGATTCCGAATTATCAGTACAATTCTCTGAAGATTCTGATGTAGTTGTTGCACGTAATATTCAGTTTTATTCAATGTGTGAGCACCACATATTACCATTTTTTGGAAAGATTCACATTGTATATTCTCCTAACGGTAGAGTTTTTGGAATCTCCAAACTAGTAAGATTAGTTGAAAAATACTCTAAAAGACTACAAATTCAAGAGCGATTAACAAAGAATATAGCTGATGAGCTATTTGCCCAGGGTGTAAAGGGAGTAGTAGTTTTAGCTGATGCAGAACACTTTTGTATGAAAATGCGGGGGGTTAGAAACGATGCAATACTTACCACATCTGCATATAGAGGAATTTATGAAAATAAGGAGGAAAAAGAGACCATTATGACTATGATTAGACGAACTACCATCGATACATCACTTTAGGTTCTCCTGAAAAATTAAATAATCAATCTTTTAGATAAAAACCATGGGAGCTAACCCTAATGTTCACATTCCAAAAGAATCATGGCCTAACTGGACATGGTATGCAATTGAATTTGGAATTGTTATTGCAATTTCGATGTTAGTTTCAAGAGAAATCACTAATTCCATAAAAGGATTAACTCCAGAAATCCAAAATTATGTATTCATGGGAATTGTTGGTGTAATATTCTTTATTTGGTATATTATAATCAGAAATTTTGTTTTCAAAAAGAAAATTCTAGATAACAAGTACTAGCACTATTTTAAATATTTTGTTTTGTCTATAATACCAGCTTTTTGAAAGGCTATTTTTCTATTATTACATGACTCACAACTACCACAATGATATTTCTTGTTAGAATAACAACTCCATGTTTTGAAAATCGAATTAGCTAAAGTTTTAAAACCAATTTTTAATAAATCACTTTTCGAAAGACCCTCACAATACGGTGACCATATTTTAATATTTTTTCGTAATCCTGAATCTATTCCATCAATTTCACCTTGATTAAAAGCCGATTCTAACTTTTTTGCAAATATTGGTCTGCAATCAGGATAATATTTATCACCTGTATGCGCGCCATATCCTACAAATGATGCATTAAGAGTAAATGCCCATGCCGAAGCAATTGATAGAAATACTGCATTTCTAATTGGAACTACAATAGAATAATCAAACTCACTTGGAATTTTCCTCTTTGAACTAGTTAAAACATTAGAATCTCCATACAATTCTTTCATAAAACTAATATCGATAATTTTATGCTGTTTTAGTTCAAGTCTCTTTGCAAAAG
>JBOGRE010000016.1:0-2066 GCA_050749345.1 Nitrosarchaeum sp.
CAATTATAGCTCTTAACGTACCTTTAGCTATTTCTTTATGATTTGGAACTGTCAGTCTTTGATGTGGATGTTCTCTTTGTCTTAGAATAATATGACTCCCAGTTTGATGATCAACATCATAACCAACTTTTGTCAATGCCTTGATAACCTTGGTTCCAGACACTACTGGAATCTTAGGCACTAACTTCTACCAACTCTTCTTCTACATATGGTACTGATTCGTTGTGTTTTTTGAGACTTTGTAAATATCCACTCATTGCATCTTTAATGTTTGCCAGAACCTCTTTTCGTGTTTTTCCTTGCGAGACACATCCTGGCAAAGAAGGACACTTTGCAACAAATACTCCATCCTCATCTTGTTGTATTGTTATTCTGTATTTCATTTTACTATGTTTATCTTGTCTTATTTACTTAAACATTTTAGCATTTGATAACATCTGTACTATTAAATGGCTAACTCATCTAGTAAACAATCAAGACCTTTTTGTATTGTTTGTGGTTTTTCACATAATATTTCATTGGCCAAAGATACATCAAGAGAGGAATCTTTCGGTCTTGGTGCCTTCCAATTCATCTCGTCTGTTTTTGTTGGGATTAGTAGAGTTTTGTCCAAATTTAGCTTGTCTGTGATTATCTCAGCCAGGTGGAATCGCGATATTCTTGTTGCACCGGCTACATGAATAATTCCCACAATTTGTCTTACTGCAATCTCTATTAACATCTTTGAGAGATTTGGGACATATGTTGGAGATGTAAATTGATCAACTAATACAGGAATCTCTTTTTTTGATTCAAGATTTTCTTTAACCCAGATTGGAAATGACTTTTTTGTTTTGTGAATTCCAAAGGGAGTGCTTGTTCTTGCAATACACCAGCTAGATGCTAAATTATTTAATGCTAATTCACCTGCTAATTTTGATTTACCATATTCTCCAAGCGGGTTTGGCATATCACCTTCTTTTTTCATTCCTTTTTTTCCATCAAAAACATAATCAGTAGACACATAAACAAAAAATGCATTTTGCTTTGCAGCTTGTTTTGCCAATATTTTTGTTGTATTTGAATTAATTTTTGTAGCTAGAATTGGCTCAGTCTCACATTGATCTACATTAGTCATTGCAGCAAGATGAATTATGACATCCGGAATTATGTTATCAACAACTTTTTCGATATTGTGTGAATCTAAAAGATCAAGTCGTGTTGGAATGCCAGCATCAGATTTGGAATTACGATAAGAAGAGTATACAGTATGGTTCTGGTCTAGAAGATCTTTTACTACTTGGGAACCAATTAACCCCGTAGAGCCCGTTACTAGAAACTTCATGTCATTTTTACTATCTAGTTGTTTGTATACTTGTTTTTTAGGTTATATTCTATGAAATACAAAAAACATATGATAAATTATTCTCTAATAAAATAAAAAAAATTCTGTATAAAGAAATTAATTTTTTTATATCTAGTAAAAATAGGACTTGTTCACATAATGATTACTATAAGTAACAATAACGTAAATTATTCTAAAATTAGTTAAAGTTCAGGGATGTTGTTTTTATCGCTAACTATTGCTAGCCAAGTTTGATTGTTCGGATGAGGCCATTTCAAAGGCTTTCCAGAAAGACCTGCAGATTCAATCAATTCCAATATGAAATCTAACGTATAAGTTCCACACTGTGGATACAACCATTGGTTGGAATCATTATTAACATCACCTTTGACAAAAGTTGCTGCAAAAATTGAGGTTGATGTCATGACTTTTTTTGCTTCTGAAAGACATTGTTTTATTTGATCTTTTGATGCATGAGAAAAAATAGATTGTGCCAAAATGAAATCAAAGTTCTTGCCAAATTTACTTAAAGTGAAATTTGAATCATTGCTAAAGATTGGAGATTTAATCTTGATTAAATCCTTGCCACAGTTTTTATTGATTCCTTCTTCCAGTAGCCATTGTTCTGGTTCTATTCCAAAATAATGACTTGGCAATAAATATGGAATAAACAATCTTCCACCACGTAAAGAACCGCATCCAATATCTAAAAAATAATGATGTTCACGTAAACCCAATGATG
>JBOGRE010000017.1:0-5574 GCA_050749345.1 Nitrosarchaeum sp.
GGATGACACTAACAAAAAAACAACTGGGGATTCACATGGATGATTCTATTTCAAATGATTTGATCTCCGTAGATGGAATAATATTTGATTGCGATGGTGTTTTAATTAATATTACAAAGTCCTATGATCTTACAATAGATAAAACTGTGAAATATGTTTTAGAAAATTTTTGTCAAATTACCAACTGTATTGAAATTAACTCAAAAATTATTGATGGATTTAAATCAACTGGTGGATTTAATGATGAAGTTGATTTAACATATGCAGCAATTCTTTCTCTAACAGCTGCAAAAAAATTAAACACATCTCAACGTGAATTTATTTTTGATGTAATATCTAATGCTGATTCTTCGGGAATTTTATCTGTAGAAAAATATATTGAAAAACTTGTTGATATAAGTGACGTCAAAAATAAATTGTCATATCCTGGAATTCATAATGAAAATCCATTATACCAAATATTTGATCAAATATTTTATGGACCAGAACTCTATGGTAAACTTTTCAAACACAAATCTCAATTTTCAGAACCTGGCTTGATAGAAAATGATATTGTTATAATGAATAATTTTATAATTGAAAATCTACAAAAAAGATTTGATTCAAAACTTTCAATTGTATCTGGAAGAGGAAAAGAATCAGTTAGATATTCTCTTAAACAATTATTGGATAAATTTGATCTGAAAAATTCTGCATTCTTAGAAGATGAGCCAAGAGAACTTGCAAAACCTAATCCTGAATCTCTAGTTCGTTCAATCAAAGGTATGGGATGTAATCATTGCATTTACGTTGGAGACTCAATGGAGGATTTTATCATGGCTAAAAAGGCTACAGAGCAAGGCTGTAAAACCACTTTTTGTGGAATTATAGGAACAAGCAAAAATCCACAAAACAAACTAGAATTATTTCAGCACAATGGAGCTAAATTAGTCTTGGAATCTATTAATCTCCTTCCGAAGATGTTAAATTTAGAATAAGTCAAAGTACAGCTCCTGTGAAAAATATGACATCAAGAAAAAGCTCCGTAAATCGTAGTACAAAAGAAACCACCGTATCTGTCTATGTTAATTTGGATGGAACAGGAAAAACTACAATTCGAACTGGAATTAATTTTCTTGATCACCTAATCACAGCCTTTGGAAAACATGGTATGATGGATCTTAAGGTTATTGCAAAATCAAATGATAAAATTGAACATCACTTGATTGAAGATACTGCAATTACTTTAGGCTTGGCTATTGACAAAGCCTTGGGAACAAGAAGTGGCATTACTAGATTCAGTTATGCATCTGTACCTATGGATGAATCTCTAGCTGAGGCTTCAATTGATCTAGTAAAAAGACCATTTTGCAAACTAGTCTTGTCAATTAAACGAGACACAATTGAAGATATTTCAAAAGAAGACTTGGAACACTTTTTCCAATCGCTTCTTCAAAACCTAAACAGCTGTGTTCACCTCACTGTAAAGTATGGAGATAACGATCATCATAAAGTAGAAGCTGCCATCAAATCACTGGCTGTTGCGTTTAGGGAAGCATCTTCATATGACAAAAAACAAAAAGGTATTCCAAGTACAAAAGGTTCAATGTAAATGGTAAGTCTTGCAATATTTGATTATGGTGCTGGAAATATTTTCAGCCTAAAAAATTCACTTGAAAAAACAGGAGCTATCGTAGATGTTATTACTAATTTTGACAAGCCAAATATTTACTCTGGACTTTTACTTCCAGGAGTCGGAAATTTTGATCCTGCAATCAAAAGCATATGTAAATCGTCTAAAACTGGCTTTAATGATTATGTCAAAGATAACACTCCTGTTTTAGGAATTTGCCTTGGTATGGAAATGTTTTTTGAGAAAAGTGAAGAAGGAAAGGAAAGTGGATTGTGTATAATTAAAGGTGATGTAATTATTCTTCCACCGTCAATGAAAGTTCCACACATGGGATGGAATAATTTGGAAATTAAAAAATCTGGTAAAATACTTGAAGGAGTAAATGACCATGCTTGGGTTTATTTTGTACACTCGTATAGGGTAAAGCCTACAAATAATGATGTAATTACGGCAGAATCTGATTATGGAATTAAGGTACCTGCAGTTGTAGAACAAGGTAACTTTTTTGGAACGCAATTTCACCCAGAAAAATCTGGCAAAGTAGGAAAAATCATGATTCAAAACTTTCTAGATGTGTGTAAAAAATGAAAGTTATTCCTGCAATTGATCTGATGAATGGCCAAGTAGTACGACTCTACAAGGGTGATCCTAACCAGAAAACCGTATACAGTGATAATCCCGTTGAAGTAGCAAAAAAATGGCAAGCAAATGGCGCTGATATGCTTCACTTGGTAGATTTGGATGCAACTCTCGGTAGAGGTTCAAATCTTTTGATAATTAAAAAAATTCTTGAACAGATCTCAATTCCAATTCAAGTAGCTGGAGGACTAAGGGACAAATCAACAATAACTGATGTTTCAAAAATTTGTAACAGGGTTGTTTTAGGTACATTGGCATTTAAGGATAAATTTACACTAAAAAAATTATTGTCAAATTTGGGACCTGAAAAAATTGTAATCTCTGTTGATCATATTGATGGTGAGATAGTAATACATGGATGGCAAAAACAGACAGGCATTAAGTTAATTGATGCTATGCAAGAATTTCTTGCAATGGGGTTTACTGAATTTTTGTTAACAAATGTTAGTCGTGATGGAACCCTTGAAGGACCTGATTTGAAATTTTTAGAGCAAGCATGTCAATTAGATAAAACACATGTAATTGCAAGTGGAGGTATCTCAAATATAAAAGATGTACAAGATGTAAAACAAAAAAATGCATTTGGAGTAATACTGGGCAAGGCACTTTATGAGAATAAAATTTCAATTGAGGAGGCAAAACAAATAGCATGACTCTTACAAAAAGAATAATTCCATGCCTTGATGTAAAAAATGGACGAGTAGTAAAGGGTCTTCATTTTGAATCAATTAAAGATGCAGGGGATCCTGTAGAATTAGCTGAAAAATATAGTAATGAAGGTGCAGACGAACTTGTTTTCTTGGATATTACTGCATCTGATGAACAGAGAAAAACAATCAAGGATTTGGTTAGAAAAGTTGCACAAGTAATTGATATTCCATTTACAGTTGGAGGTGGTGTAAAATCATTAGAAGATGCAAGAAATATTTTACTTAATGGTGCTGATAAAGTAGGAATAAACACAGGCGCAATAAAAAATCCACAAGTCATTACTGAACTAATGGAACTATTTGGAAGACAATGTGTTGTAGTGGCAATTGATGCTAAAAGAAATTTTAATCTTCAAAATGCCAAAAATATTTTTTCTGAGGGTGGAAAACAATTTTGGTTTGAAGTTTTCATTTATGGTGGGAAAGAAGCAACTGGAATTGATGTCATTGAATGGGCAAAAAAAGCTGAAAAACTAGGCGCTGGAGAAATACTTCTTACCAGCATTGATAAAGACGGCACAAAAGATGGATATGATATTTTGTTAAATAGAGAAATTGCTAATTCTGTATCTGTTCCAGTTATTGCATCTGGTGGGTGTGGCAAACCAGATGACATGGTGGACGTTTTTAAGAAATCAAATGTTGATGCCGCTTTGGCAGCTTCAATATTTCATTATCAAACCCATGGTGTAAATGGAGTAAAGATGTATCTTAAAGACAAACAAATTCCTGTAAGATTATAAGCAATACTTTGTGATTTAAAATAATGAAAAAATCAATCAATGATATTGATTTTACAAAAAGTGATGGACTAGTTCCGGTAATTGTCCAAGATGCAAATACAAAAGATGTATTGACTCTAGCTTACTCTAACAAAGAATCACTTGAGCTGACTAAAAAAACTGGTAACTCTTGGTTTTGGAGTCGTTCTAGAAATAAACTTTGGATGAAAGGTGAAGAATCTGGCAACACACAAAAAGTTAAAGAAATTCTTGTTGATTGTGATTCTGATGCAATTATTTATCTTGTAGAGCCATCAGGACCAGCTTGTCATACAGGTGAGAAAGTTTGCTTTCACAACAATTTAGAAAAATAACCTAACAGACAGGTTCAATATTTGTTCCAGGAACAACATCTTTTGTTATCTCAAAATTTAGATTTGGCCAATTGGTTCCTCTAAAAACTACCACCCACTTTCCCATTATGTCATCAACTGAACATATTCCTCTAGTTTTTGAAATCTGAGGATCTATGTAGTAATTAAATGCGGGTTTTTCAGCTCCATCAAATGGAATAGTCAAATATACAGAATAATGTGTATCATTTAGTGGCCTCATAAATGCAATCTGTCCTTTTTCATTTGCATCTAATCCTCCAATTACCAAGAAAATCTTTTCACCTATTGCATATTTACTTCGATCAATTTGGAATGGTCCGGAAGTTAGCCACTCTCTTTCTTTAGGCGAATATTGATTTTCTAAATTGATTTTTTCAATCTCATCTAATTTCTTTTGAACCTCTGGATTCTCTGTATCTGGTTTTACTTCCTTATCTAATACATCTCCAATTTCTATTACATTTGATTTTGGACTGGATATCAAAAATACAGCTAAAATAATCACAAAAACACTTACTCCTACTGTAATGCCTAGTGTTAGTCCTTTTTTCACACATTTTATTTTCTAAAAATATGTAAAAACCTTCCTCATAATTTGAACATCTCTGACATCAATATTTTCTAAACTTCAAACCACGTTCATTCTACAAATTTTTTGAATGTGGTTAAACTTTCATTATATTTTTTACTCACCAAAATTAAGTGGTACTTAACTTGATATTAGGATTTTTTATGTATAATTTCAAAGGAGAAACTGATCTTGGCTAGAACATCACTACAATGCAGAGAATGCAAAAAAGACTATGATACTGCTTTCAAGTATATCTGCGATGAATGCTTTGGGCCTCTTGACGTAAAATATGACTTTCCTACAATTACAAAGAACACATTTACAAATCGCGAACACACCTATTGGAGATATTTTGAATTACTACCAATAGAAAACAAATCTAACATTGTCAGTATTGGTGCAGGAATGACTCCTCTTATCAAGGCTGATAATCTTGGAAAAAAATTAGGACTAAACAATCTTTACATCAAAAATGATTCTGTAAACCCAACATTTTCATTTAAAGACAGACCCGCAGGAGTTGCAATATCAAAGGCAAAGGAATTTGGATTATCTGCAGTAGGTTGTGCATCTACTGGTAATTTAGCATCTGCAACTGCGGCACATGCAGCTAAAGCTGGATTACCATGTCATGTATTTGCACCAAGTAATATTGAAATGGCAAAAATTGCACAGGCATTATCCTATGGTGCAAATTACATTGCAGTGGATGGAACATATGATGATGCAAATAGAATAGCTGCACAAATTGGTGACAGTAAAGGAATTGGAATTGTAAATATTAACATGCGCTCTCATTATGTGGAAGGTTCCAAAACACTTGCATACGAAGTTGCAGAACAACTTGACTGGCAAGTTCCTGATCAACTTATAGTTCCTGTAGGAAGTGGTGCAATGCTTAATGCAATTTGCAAAGGATTTGAAG
>JBOGRE010000018.1:0-2310 GCA_050749345.1 Nitrosarchaeum sp.
AAATAAAACTACATTAATTATTGTATATTATTTTTTATCAAACAATTAACAAATGCTTGAATCATGACTTTCTGAATAGTCTTAAGGATTTTATACAGCACAAAATTGTTGTGATTCATGAGTAAAGTAAAGTCATCTGCAAAACTGATCAAAGACGGGCAACTATCTTACGAATGGGCCAGATCTCATATGCAAATTTTAGATAACACAATTAATCGATTAAAAAAATCAAAACCTCTCAAAGGCATTACATTGGGATTTTGTTTACACATAACAAAGGAGACGTCAGTTCTTTTAATGGGTGCAAAGGAACTGGGCGCTACAGTTGCATGCTGTGGTGGAAATCCTCTTACTACACAAAATGATATTGCTGCATTTCTAGCATCTCAAGGAATCCATGTTTATGCTTGGCATGGGCAATCTGTAAAAGAGTATGATTGGTGTATTGACCAAGTCTTGAATCACAAGCCTACTATTTTGACTGATGATGGAGCTGACATGAATGTAAAGGCACATTTTGATAATAGATACAAAAATATGAAAATTCTTGGTGCAACTGAAGAAACAACAGCGGGTGTTACTCGAATCAGAGCAGTTGAAGATCAGGGCAAACTCCGTTATCCTGTAATTTTGGTCAACGAGGCATATACAAAACACATGTTTGATAATCGTTATGGCACTGGACAAAGTACAATTGACGGATATTTGCGTGCAATGAACTTGCTTATGGCATCAAAGAGAGTAGTTGTTGTTGGTTATGGTTGGGTAGGGCGTGGTGTCGCATCAAGATGTCATGGAATGGGCTCCAAAGTAATAGTAACTGAGATTGATCCTATCAAGGCATTAGAAGCTCACATGGATGGATTTGAAGTGATGCAAATGACACAGGCCTGCAAAGTAGGTGATATCTTCATTACTTGTACTGGAATGACTAGCGTAATTAGAAAAGAACACATTTTACAAATGAAAAATGGTGCCATCATGGGAAATGTAGGACACTTTGATGTTGAAATTGATAGCAAGTTTTTGCTTAGAGAATCAAAATCAGTAAAAAGAGTAAGACCAAATCTTGATGAATGCACCCTCAAAAACAATAAACGTGTTTATCTTATTGGTGAAGGACGATTGGCAAATCTTGTTGCAGCCGAAGGACATCCTCCAGAAGTAATGGCTCAGTCATTTTCTAATCAAATTTTATCTGTTTTGTATATTCTCAAAAATCACGCAAAGATTGGCAACAAAATCATTAATGTTCCAGAAGAAATTGACAAACAAGTTGCAGTTGATGCTCTAAAGGCAATGGATGTAAAAATTGACAAGCTCACCCCAGAACAAGTCAAATACTCTCACAGCTGGTAATTTCTCACTATTGTTCTATGATTTGCTTTAGGGAAAATAACTTCGTAAACTGGATAGTCATGTTTTAGTCCTGTTTGAAGCTTTTTTACCTCTCGGAATTTGTGTTGGGGGGATTTTTTAATTATTTGATAAAAATCACTTCCCACCACCATTCCGTTTGGTTTTGCAGTACGGTTGATCTTTGAGCATAGGTTTACAGTTGAACCAAATATGTCTTCACAACAAGATGTTTTAAAATTTGCAATCATTATTGGTCCATAATCAACACTTATCCTATATTGGATTTTAGGCAACTCTCTTTTTGCAAATATCTTGTTGACCATATCTGATGCCTCTATCATTTTTCCCCCACATGTGACTGGCATTGAGAAACTTTGTTCATCTTTTAATTCTGGAAAGTAAAACAAAATGCTGTCTCCGATGTTTTTTACAACTGTAGCTCCGTTTGCCTCTGCGATGTAGCCTAAAGCGTTGAGAAACACTGTGTAAAACTCACATGCTTTTTCTTGTGATAGTTTTGCCGTGATATCAGTAGAGTTTACAATATCTACTAATCCAACACAGCATCTCTTGTCTATCTCTTTAAAAGATATCATCTGATCTTTTAAAAATGACTCTATCTCTTCAGAGTCAAATCTCATCCCAGTTTTAGGTCCTAGCATCATGGTATCTATATATCGTACAATGAGATAACTAGTCGTTAGCTAATCACCTAATTTTCTATAAAAGTTGATAACTGTTTATTATATTTCAAATAATGTTAATTATATCATGAATGAAAAGAAATTGTTTTGCAATACATGTGGTCAAAAATCTGCTCTTTTAATTTGGGATGAGCGTTATTCTGGATATAGAGGCAAGTGCCCCTTATGCGGTGGCAATTGGCCTGAATCATGAAAGGATTAGCTTCTTAACCTCAGTTATAATTAAAATCAATAATGAAATCAAAAG
>JBOGRE010000019.1:0-3879 GCA_050749345.1 Nitrosarchaeum sp.
TGCGTGTTCTATTTTTACTAATTGTAATCATATTTGCCTTGTAATTTGAAAAACAATTCAATAGTTAGGCGGATACCTGTTTAGCCTAGAGGAACAAAGTAATTATGAATAATATGACGCTTCCAATCATAAACCCTTTTGTTATTTTCAGGGAATTATCCAATGCTTTAGAATAATCTTCGTATATTCCCTGACCCATAATTTTGACATCTGTCTCATTTTCCAAAATTTCAAATTTTGCTGATGTTGTTTTTGATTCTGCATTCTTTGCAATTTCAAAAAACCATTTGGATAATTTTTCTGCACCTGTGATTAATCCTAATTGATAGTATCCATTTCTGTTTCTTGCTTTAACTGGGGCATAGTGTGTATCCGAAGTACAAATTTCTAATAATCGATACCCTTTCTTTGCAAAATTCTCTACGATTTTTTCCATTACTCCGTTTTCCATATTGTTTGCATCTGCCCACCCAAGAAAGAATTTCTTACCATTCATTTTCAGACATACTATTCCTAGTCCTCCCATTCCTAAATCTTCAGTCCATACATCCATACTGTCTGAATTTGCATAACCAAATTCTATGGGGTAGATATCTTTTGTAATTAAAGAATCTAGACAGGACTTTGCTGCTTTTAACATATCTTCTCCGTCTTCTTTTGAAAGTTCATTGCCCATTGCATTATGGCAATCTACAATCAATATTCTGGCATAGTTTCTATTTTTAGCATACTGTTCGATTTCTTTTTTCATATAGTTTGGAATATCTTCCATACCATGTGGTGATAACGAGAGAAATAATAGTGGATTATTTCCAAAGAGTAAACCTGTGACTCTGGCTTTATTAATTTGAACCGTTACTGGTTCTGTACACACAAGTCCTTCTTCTTTGACTATACTTTTATCCAGATTTTTCAAATAATTTTCAACCTCATTTTTTGATGGAAGATTCAATGAGTGATCTGAAATACTATGCATGATCATTGCTGATGAATCTAGGTTTTTGTAAATCAAATATGGAATATTGCTTCCTCCAACTGGATGATATGGACCTGGATGAATTTCAGGTAATACCATCCTAAATTCTGTGTTTCCATTTGATGAACGAAGTCTTATCTGAGATGTAGATACTTTAGTTTTGTATGAACGCTGTTCAATAATCTCTTCAGCTTCTGTAAAATCATTGCCTTGTGATGACAAGTATGCTTGTATTGTTCGGTGTGTACTCTGCATACCTGGTCTTCCAGCTCTGTCTGTTAATACGGACCAAACACTGGCAATTATCAAAAACACTGCTCCGAATCCAATCGCCATTGGATTTGTCAGCATTGAACTCCACATGTCATAAGGAATCATTACTAAGAACATGGCAAGTGGTTGTACCATACATATGGCCCATGCTTTTCTAATACTTGCACCTAAAGTTGTGGTGAAAATACCTATCCTAAAACTAGCAAATAAAAACATTCCATATGTTACAAAGAACAATGACGTTTCTTTTGCTAGGACAACACTTGCAAGTAATCCCATTAGTAATGTTGCAATCCACAACATATTTCCAAAAAGAGATGCATGCAACGATTTTGAATACTCTTTTTTTCTGGTAAAACGAGTATCAATTAATTGGGTTAATGCTAATATTCCAATTACACCTGGAATTCTAAACCAAATTTCATCTAAACCCAAATATCCCAAATAAACTGTAGCTGTAATTACTGCTGCGATTATTAATGAGCCTACTAGAGAAAAGTAATGTGAAGCTGGATTGATTAATGTAAGGGAAAACCTACTGTGTATATTTGAAACATCATCTGAAGATTTTTCCATGTCCTATTTAGGAGCTAAAAATATATCCATTAACCATGAAACTACAATTAAGCTAATTGGAATTGAAACCACGATTTTTGGATCAATCTTGAATCCCTTAGTCTCGTCCTCAAAGAATCTCATGAGACCTCCACTTGATGCTGGTAGTGGAGCTCCTTTCTTTTTAGTACCCATTGTTATTTTTCAAAGCTTGAATTTTTATATAAATACTTTATTGTTTACTCTTCACCCTTTCCATTGTTTCTATGAGGGAATTGATTGATCTTAGAATCTCTTGCTGTTTTTCATGATTGGTTTCCTGTTCTAATTCTTTGGATAGTTCTGATAATTTTTTCCACAATGTGAACTCCAGTCCTGTTTTTTCTGTCTGTTGTTCATCTTTAACAGGGATTTCTTTTTTTTCAGGCTCTCTGCCACAACCAATGCATAATGCATGACCTTCTTTCATTACTCTTACACCTGAACAATATGGACATGGTTCACTTAGCAAAGTCGCCCCTTTCAATAGCATCTCTGCTGCCTTTTTTGTAAGATCTTTTGACATGTGTTGAATTACGATTTCTCTCTAAAAAATACCATTCTTTTGCAATTTAATTCATATTTCAAACAAGGCTTAATAGTGCGTAAAATCGGAATAATTTAGAACGTATGGCGGTAATTTGTAATACATGTGGTCTTCCTGAAGATCTATGCGCTTGTGGTGAACTCGCTAAAGATAGTACAAAAATTATAATTCGTTTGGAAACTAGACGATTCAAGAAAAAAGGAACTATGATTGAAGGTTTAGATCCTAAATTAAATAATTTAGAAACTGTCGCCAAAGAATTAAAAAACAAATATGCTTGTGGTGGAACCGCAAAAGATGGCTACATATTTCTTCAAGGTGATCATAGAGACACAATCAAAGAAACTTTGATCCATTTAGGATTTCCTGAATCCAGCATCGAACTCCATTAGATATACATTGCAAGTACCAAATAAAATTCTCCAAATTATAGAAATTCCTCATTTGGCACTTTTGTCTGTTATATTTGGTATGATGTTACTGTCATTTCCAATTGGAGTATTTGTTGTATTTAATACTGATATTGGAGATGATGTTAATTTTCAATATCCTTTAAACAGTCTTGGTATTTTTCAAGAAATTGTATATCTTATTCCCTCTTATATTGAAATAGGTGATGTCTTTATTGTTCTATGGTCTGTTTATACTATTCTTTTTACAATAGCTATGTTTGGTCCTGATAAAGGATTTCTAAAAATATTGTCTGCACGTCTAAGTCATGTAAAATTAGAAACAAAATCAAACTATATGGTTAACATCATAAAATGGTTTTCAATTCTAATTTTGATATCTATAATTATTGATTTTATTCAACAGGGATTTGGATTAGTCACTGTTCCACCACCAGTAGATAATAATTTGACCCAATTTTTGTATGTGAGCATATCTCCTATTATTGAAGAGTTTGGATTTAGAGTGATTCTTATCGGTTTGCCTCTTTTTGTGTTTTATTCACCCAAATTATCTCTCAAACATTTTTTCAAATCTCTTTGGACTCCAAATTGTAATTTACATGTCTATGATTTTAGAAAAACTCTGTTTTTGATAGTTTTAGTTGGTATATTTTTTGGGCTATCTCACATTATGACCGGTGAGCCATGGAGTGACGGAAAATTTGCACAAGCAACTGCAAGTGGAATTATACTTGGTTGGCTCTATTTCAGATTTGGTCTGATAACTGCAATTCTTGTTCATTGGGGTACAAATTATTTTATATTTTCATATGCAAATTTCATATCTCAAATCAATGAGATAACAATTGATGCAGCATTTTCACATCCTCTAATAAACACCATGGAAATATTGTTTTTAATATCTGGTATATTTTCGATTTCTGTATTACTTATTAATTATTTTAATTCAAAAAAAGAACAAAAATTAAAAATTGAATAGTGTTTATTAAAAATTTACATGTTGATAATATTTATTAAAATCTGATTTGTTCTGAACGTTTTCTCTGTATTTTAATCGTGATATGATAGTATAATTC
>JBOGRE010000020.1:0-4806 GCA_050749345.1 Nitrosarchaeum sp.
ATGAAGTATAATCAGAACAAGGCAAACTCTCATTTTTAGTGGCTAAATCCTTAAGTTTTTATCAAAATTCACTGTAAAACACGTATGGATGATGATAAAATGTGCAAATACTGTAGAATAAGAGAGGCTGTTTTTAGGGGATATTGTAATAGTTGTGGAGATGTGGATAATCGACTTGAATGCATAGAAGAAAATTGTACTAAAAAATTAGACCCACATAACACATGTTATTGTTCAGAGCATGAAAAACCAATTTTAGAAGAAATTGCTAAAAAAGAATATGAAACAAAAAAATCTGAAATGTCCAGAGTTAATGATGAAGATATAGAAAGAGGAAAATAGCAGTTAGTAGTAACTTGTAATTAGATATCATCTATTATTAAAATCGTCTAAAAATATTGTTACAAAATACCTATTCATAAAAGTAATTAGACAGAGCAATAGATGTAAAGAATGCAAGAGGGGTTTCCAGAAGCAGAAGTATTTGAAATTAAAAAAATAGAACTCAACAGCCCAATAATATTTGCAGGATTTGTAGGTGCAGGTCTTGTAGGACCGCTTGCAATTACTCATATCATCAAAGAATTAGAAATGGAGGAAATAGGATTGATGAGATCAAAATATCTTCCACCATCAACTGTTTTTATGAAAGGTAGATTACGTCATCCTTTCAGATTTTATGCAAACAAAGGAGGGACAATTTGTACAATAATTTGTGAAATAACATTGAGAATGGAAGGATTGTACTCACTTGTTTCAGCTATTTTAGATTGGGCAGATAAAAAAGGCTCAAAAGAAATTGTGATTCTAGATGGGATAGCAAGTGAGGAACATGATGATAAAGCATATTGTGCAGCAGGAGAAGATCTGATAAGAACAATGGCAGATAAAGACATCAGTATGATCTTACAGGGATTCATCACTGGAATTCCAGGAGGAATTTTAAATGAATGTATTGTAAGAAAAATTCGTGGAATATCTCTACTTGCAAAAGCAAATAAAACATCGCCAGACCCTGCAGCAGCAGCGACGCTTATAGAGGCACTGAATAGATTCTACGACATGAAAATAGATACGTCTGATTTGAAGAAAGAGAAAGACCGAATCAATTCTGAATTTAGTGAATTATCTCAAAAATATGTTGAACATCGAGAAGAATTTGCGGGTATGTACATGTGAGCCAAAAATTAGGCAAATTCTTTTATTCACAGTAAATACGCATGAAACTATGGTCTTAACCTACAAAAAGGCAGGCGTGGACATAACAAAAATCAAACAAAGTCAAGCAGCAATAGGTAAGATGATTGAATCTACACATAAACTCCAAAAAATGGTAAAAATCACACATGGTTTTGGACACTATGCAGGAATTGTAGAAATTCCAGGAGGAAAATTACTAGCTACTCACACAGATGGTGTTGGAACTAAAGTGGTAATTGCAAATTTGATGAAAAAATACAATACAATTGGAATTGATTGTGTTGCAATGAATGTAAACGATATAATCTGTATAGGCGCAACTCCCATTTCATTTGTAGATTATATCGCTGCAAACAAAAACGAACAAAGAATTTTCAAAGGAATTGTAGAGGGATTAGTAAAAGGTGCAAAGAAATCTGCAATGCCAATTGTGGGAGGAGAAATAGCCATAATGCCAGATGTCATTTCAGGTGAAGGATTTTCATTTGATTTAGCTGGAATGGTTGTAGGTCTTGTTTCAAAGAAAGACTTAGTACTTGGAAATAAAATAAAAAAAGGAGACATCATAATAGGTGCAAAAAGTAGTGGAATGCATTCCAACGGATATTCATTAGCAAGAAAAGCGCTTTTGACAAAATATTCTGTAAAAGACAAAGTAAAAGGAGTGGGGGTAATAGGAGAATCGCTTTTGACACCTACTGAAATTTATGTTAAGCCAGTTTTAGAAATAATTCAAAAGTGTAAAGTGCATGGGTTGGCACATATTACAGGTGGAGCATTTACAAAATTACTCCGTCTCAAAAAAATAGGGTACAACATAGATTCATTACCAACAATTCCACCCATAATGAAATTAATTGAAGAACAAGGTGTGAGACCAGATGAGATGTACAAAACGTTTAACATGGGGGTAGGATTTTGCGCCGTTGCACCAAAAGATCAAGTAGATAAAATAAGATCAATATTTAAAAAACATAGCATCTCAAGTCAAGAAATAGGTCAAATTACATCTAAAAAGGGGGTTTTTGTAAATGCTACAAAAATTGCATAATAATTAGACAATTGTGAAATAATGTTCAACCAATAATTACCTTATATGACCACATTTTATTTGAAAACAGAGAAATGTCAGAAGTTAATTTTATTTCTACTATAATAGGTATAGGGATACTTCTTTTTGCAGCCAAAGTAATGGCAGAATTATTTCTAAGATTAAAACTCCCAATAGTATTAGGAGAACTTTTGGCCGGAATAATAATTGGTCCTTTTGCTTTAGGAGGATTTTTCATATACAATGGTACATCGTTAGTTGAAATCACTGAAGAGATAAAGATACTAGGAGAAATTGGCGCAATCGTGATTTTGTTTATGGCGGGACTAGAAATGACGCCAAAAGAGTTTCTCAAAGGAGGAAAAGCAGCATTCACAGTTGCAACAGGTGGTGTAGTAGTTCCATTTTTTGTAGGACTGGTAGTTTTTCAAATGTTTGGTTTTGATGCATTACAATCCATGCTAATTGCAACTGCACTTACAGCAACAAGTATAGCAATTTCAATTCAAGTTTTAAGTGAATTTGGTAAAATAAAAACTCCTGAAGCACGTCTAATTATAGGAGCAGCTGTAATTGATGATATTTTGGCAATTGCGGTACTGTCAGTTGTTTCATCGATTGCAGGAAACGGGGCAGAGAGTATAGAGAACATAGACATCATGAATATAATAATTACAATTTTGCAAGTGTTAGGATTCTTTGCAATAATGTTAGTTGTCGCAGTGCTAGTAATTCCAAAATTCATAACTCCCAGATTATGGAAAGCAAAGGGTAGTGTTGAAGGAATTACAACAGCGTCATTTTTTGGTGCTGCTGCGTTAGCTGGATTAATTGGATTATCACCCATTGTTGGAGCATTTGCAGTAGGAATGGCATTATCAGTTGGTAAAATATTTGAAAAAATTCACATCTATATTGAAAAGATGGGTCTGATTTTTGCCCCATTGTTCTTTGTAATAATTGGTGCACAGGTAGATCTTAGAGCAGTTAATTTAGAAATTGTAGCTCTAAGTGGGGTCATCATAGGAATTGCAATTGTAACAAAGCTTGGAGGTTGTGGACTTCCTGCAATGTATTTTTTGAAAAGTAAAACGCAGGGAATGAGAGTAGGGATTGGGATGATTTCAAGAGGAGAAGTAGGCTTAATTGTAGCAGGTGTTGGAATATCAACAGGAGTTCTTACTTCAAATGTATATTCAACTATTGTAATCATGGTAGCAGCTACAACCATCATAACACCAATCTGGTTGAAGATGGAATATAGAAAGGACCAAAAAAAGAATATGGGGCAATCAGAAGAGAAAACACAGTAGTATGAAAAGGACAAAACAATCACTCTAGAAAAGATTAGAAAGTATTGAAAAATAGGAGGTGAAGTTATTTAACAAATTTATGTACAGTGCAATATGAGTATTCGTGAATAAGTTGGAACCCATATTTTCAAAGGCATGTGGTGAAATCATGCAAAATCTTTTGACTGTAAATGAGCCAACTAAAAAACAAGTCAAAGAAGAAATTAAAAAAATATGTGCAAAATACGCGCGTGTACGAATTCCTAGAAATCATGAAATTCTTTCAATGGCAAAAGATTCAGATTTCTCTAAATTACAAAAAGTTTTACTTAAAAAACCAATCAAGACAGCATCAGGAGTATCAATAATTGCATTAATGCCAAAACCATATGCATGTCCACATGGGAGATGTACATATTGTCCAGGAGGAATTGAATACAATTCGCCTAATAGCTATACAGGAAAGGAACCATCGACACTTAATGCAATTGAAAATGATTACGATCCCAAACTCCAAATCACAACAAAAATTGAAAAACTAATTGCGTATGGGCATGACCCATCAAAGATGGAAATAGTAATTGTTGGAGGAACGTTTCTATTTATGCCAAAAGACTATCAAGAAAACTTCATCAAATCTTGCTATGATGCATTAAATGGAATTGATTCAAATAATTTGGAAGAAGCTAAATCAAACAACGAACATGCAAAAATAAGAAATGTAGGATTTACAATTGAAACAAAACCAGATTATTGCAAACAAAAACACATTGATACAATGTTAGATTACGGAATCACACGAATTGAGATCGGTGTACAAACATTACAAGAAAGAGTGTACAAAATTGTCAATAGGGGACATAATTACAAAGATGTGATAGAATCATTTCAGATTTCAAAAGATGCAGGATATAAAATTGTGGCGCACATGATGCCAGGTCTTCCTACAATGACTCCTGAGGAAGACATATCAGATTTTAAAAAATTGTTTGACGACTCACAACTTAGACCAGACATGTTGAAAATCTATCCATCATTAGTCATAGAAAATACCCCTCTGTATGAGGAATACAACCGTGGTGAATATACACCATATTCGGATCAAGACATGATCAGAGTTTTAACGGAAGTAAAGAAAAATATCCCAAAATGGGTTCGAATAATGAGAGTGCAGAGAGAGATAACACCAAACGAGATCATAGCAGGTCCAAAATCAGGAAACCTTAGACAATTGGTACATCAAAATCTGAGCAAGATGGGCAT
>JBOGRE010000021.1:0-3054 GCA_050749345.1 Nitrosarchaeum sp.
TATGCATTCCATGTCACAACATCCTAACACTCAGACAGCACTTGTGGGATGACAGGTGGTGCCATGATACAGATTCAGATATTCTAAAAATGTCATTTTTGTATCACGGGATACATGATATTCTAAAATTAATCTCTGAGAAAAGACAAAATTCACTTTATTCTCAGATTGCAGACTCGCTGATTCATTCCATATCATATTTGCAAAAGGGCATCCAAAATTGAGCCTAGATTCTATATTTTTGCGCTGTTTTGTAGATACACATGGTAAATCATATGATGATACCTACAAGATAGAGCCAGAACCAAATGACTCTATTCATCTAGTGTTAGATTATAATAAAAAATCAGATTACGGCACTTGTGTAATCTGGGTAAATCAAAAGATTACAAAAGTTGTCTTGTTTTACACAGACAACACAAAACAATCACGTGTCAAAAAATTAAAAGATTCAAAAGTTATGGTTCTATCCAGAAAAGAGTTTGTGCAAAAGATATTTTTTCCATATGTTTTTAGAGCAAGGGCAAAATGCATTGGGTTTAATCTTCCATTTGTTCTATCAAGAATGTCAATAGCAGTTACAGAATCAAGAAGACATCCAAACGGGTTTTCATTTACACTATCTGAAAAAGTAAAACACCCACACATTGTAATTAAAAGCATTGATTCAAAGTCACAGTTTATAGAATTTAACAAGACATTTAGAAAGAAAATAAAAGACATTCCATATTATAGAGGATGCTTTGTGGATACCAAGACACTTGGGTTTGTTCTTACAAACAATTCATATACTTTGGAATCTGCACTCTCTGACTTTGATGTTCCTGTGATTTTAGAATCTTTAGTGAATAACGCCTTGGCAATTTACTTTTTGTACAATCAGCAAATAAACAGATACAAAATATTCTGTCTTGACAAACTAGAAAACAAGTTATTTTCCCCTGCTACAATTGGAGTAGCATATCTTGAAAAAATTGGAATTGCACCATTTCTAAAACAAAATCCAGATTTCTCAAAAGAGATTCTAGGATCAATAATGTCAGCATATTTTGGTGCACGAGTAGAAGCAAGAATAGTAAACACACCAACCAAAGTTACAATATTAGACTTTGCAAGCATGTTTCCTACCTTGTTTGTTTTATTTGGAATGTATGATTTTTTGGTAGCAGAAAAAATTGTTCACAAAGACACCACTGGAGAGACGCAGGAATTTTTAGACAAAATCAGCATTTCAGAGATAAACAAGCCCAAGACATGGAAAAATATGCTTACTATTTGCAAAATCGTGCCTGATGAGGATGTTTTGCCTGTGCGCTCAGATTATTCTGAATCTATCCTAAATGTTGGATTGAATCATCTAAGATCATCTGACGGTACCACATTATGGTTTACCTTGCTTGACTTGATAGCATCAAAACTAACAGGAAAGACACCAAAAATCATTGAAGCAGTTACATTTGTTCCTGAAGGTATACAATCAGGATTAAGAGATGTAGAGATTCTACCTGGAATTACTTTGAAAAAAGGCGAGGATTTGTTTAAAAGATTAATCGAGCAAAGATTTGCAATTCAAAAACAAAACAAAGACAAGACATCAAACCAGATACAAAAGATTCTCAAAATCATTGCCAACTCTACGTGTTATGGTAAATTCATCCAGCTAGACACAAGAAACACGATTTTAGAAAAGAAAGTCACCGTACATGGATTAGATTCATTTGATACACAAACTAGTAAAATAGAAAATCCTGCCAAATATTTTCATCCAATAATATCTGTATTTTTGACTGCCGGCTCTAGGTTGATTTTAGCTGCAGCTGAACATCTTTTGGAACAAAATAAAGGATACATGATGTACTGTGATACGGATAGTGTTTTTGTATCACCTGATCATGCCAAATTGATTCAGGATTTTTTCAAGCCTCTCAATCCATATTCTGAGGATATAGATATGTTCAAGATTCAAAAAGAAGATAATATTGAATTAAAAGATGTAACATGTCTTGCATTTTCTTCTAAAAGATATGTTGTGTATGATAAATCAGGTGATTCCATTACAATTTACAAATATTCCAATCATGCACTAGGTCATTATGTAGTAATTGATCACAAACAGTTTTGGCATGATATTATTCTGTTGAATTATCATCCTGAAAAAGAGTCAGAGATTCTATCAAAGTATGAGACAAGTTATGCAATATCAGAGTTGATGATTTCGCAGTACTCTTTTTTGAAAAGCTTTGATGGTGTAAATCAAGAGAAAAAATATTCTGAGAGGATAAAGCCATATGATATTGTTCTAGTTGGAACTGCATCAAGAAAGGATTCAGAAGGTAGACCAATTGTTCCATTTGTGCCTAAAAATGGCTCAAATTACGATGAAATTCCATTTATGTCATTTGTGAGTAAATCAGGTGCAATCTATCCAAATTCTGATTCATTTGATAGTGTAGAATACTGGAAGAAGATGTCAAATGTATTTTCTGAATATAGAAGTCATAGAGAGTCAAAACTAGATTGTATCGATGGAATTACAAAAAGAAAACATCTTGTTTTTGGAAAAGAATCTATCAAATATGTCGGAAAAGAGATTCATGAACTAGAAAGTTCTAGTGTTTTTGGAGTTTTTAAAGATAATTCTATTACTTATGATAATGAACAGGAAAAGATTTGTAGAATAATTGAAAAATTGACTGAGGATAAAGCTGAACAATTAGGCATTTCAAGAAGGACATATTTTGATTGGAAGAAAAAGATCAAAGACAGAAAACCAATTATTTTAAAAAAGAAATTAAAGGAAATAGTATTTTAGATACTAGTTTCAAAAACAAGAGATGGTATTTTCTCCAATTCTTTTTTATCTAAATTAATTTTTTCTTTATTCCAAAAATTTTCCGTTTGACAATATTTACATGAGCCTCTTATTGGATTAGTCTTTAAATCATAGGCAATATTGATTTCATCGAGAGATTTTTTTAACAAATCTCCAGCATTTTTTATTTTTTTATACAATTGTTGAGCACTCGAATTTTTTTGACGTAATTCCCTAGCTAA
>JBOGRE010000022.1:0-2242 GCA_050749345.1 Nitrosarchaeum sp.
AAATGCATGAAAACTCTTTTCTTCTCTCTATTTATTTCCAGATAAAACCCCCATTTATTTTGCGGAGAGTCAAATACGTCTTTACCACAAATATCAACCCCTAATGATATTTCATCATCGGGATAACACAAACCGTTTGGATAATGAAATGCTGCATGTTTACAGTTTTTACCAGCTTTTCTGTCACGACATACAAACTTCTTAGTATTGCCATCTTTGTATGGAAATCCATAACTTAGAAGCAGAGGATGAAGAAGAGAACCTTTGTTTTCATCTTTAGGGTCTATACTGCCCAAAGTTACTAATGAATTACCTTTACTTCTGTGAGTTTTTAATTCGTAACTACCAAGATCACCTACCTTTTGAGGATTAACTTTGACATGAAAATGATCATATTGAATATATTCACCTCCACCTCCATCTTTATCAGCCCATTTAGGAGGTAAGGGTAACCAACTTCTTTGTTTTATATCGCAGATTATTTTCTTGATTTCTTTTTTTGTATAGTTTGTATCAACTGGAAGCGTCTTTGACAATGGAAATAAGTGTTATATCTAATTATAATGAGAAAATGTCAAAAAAATCAAGTTCATTACCAAAAATTAGTCTATTGATGCCTAAAACAATTTTTTTAAATAAAATTTGAAGTTAAAGTTTATGACTGGAACATTGTAAGAATAATAGAGATGGAATTTACAAAAGTACTTTCTCCAAGTGCAGCCAAATACAAATATTTTGCTTTGCCAAAAAAGGTCAGAGATGAATTCCCTGAAAAAGATAAACCATTCAAGTTGAAATTCAAAAATAAAGTATACACATTACATGTGAATAATAAAGACTGCATTATGCTTACTCAACTTTACTACGCTTATCAATTTGCAGAAGGAGACGAAGTAAAAATTACTCAAAATAAAAATGGCGTCTTTGAATTAGCAGTAATTCCTGTAACTAGTATGTAGATACAACCTGTAAGGAAAGCTTTTATTATAATTCCAAGGCTTGACAAGTAGTTTATTTTTGTCACAACCGACACCAAAAAGACCCTTAACAACGTTGCAAAAAGCCATCAATAAGCAAGTCACAGTAAGACTGAAAAACGAAGTAGAGTACAAGGGAAAAATGAACAACATCGATTCATACATGAATCTGATAATGACTGACGCTGAGGAAATTAACAATGGCAAAGTTATTGCAAATTATGGTCGAGTCATAGTAAGGGGAAATAACGTTCTTTTTATAAAACTTGAAAACGAACTCTAGTTAATTATTAAGGGGGATATAGACAAGCCGAGTTTTGTAGCCCATATTACCACTCATACTAACGTCTTCGCTAATCTTTATGCGTAAACAGTTGTAAACAGTTGTAGATGCCAACTTTGTCAACAAGAGTATCGGATGGAGAGCTTAAAGCTATTACCGAGTATGCTAATGTATGTGGGCTTTGTGTTTCTGATTTGATAAAAAAGGTAATGATAAACAAGATCTGTTACTTGTGGCTTCTTCCAACAGATGACAAGTATTTTCAGGAAATGTATTCTGTGGAACCTGAAAATGATTTAGATACAGATGGGCAGATGGCAGAGTTTGTAAATAGGTTTAGGAAATATTTGGGAATTAGACCGTTAAAAGTGGGAGAATTCTAAGATATAGTTTTTTAGAAATGATCGAATTTATCTAGCGGTAAATAATTCATGCAAATAATGTTTGAATTATTTCCAAAGAAGACCAAGAAACAGAGGAAAAGAGAAGTTTTAGCTGAGAATCGGAGAAAAGGTAAAGCAGGGGAAGATGTTGTTGCTATGAATTACCGAATGAATGGTTATGAAGTTGAGAAAACTGGAAGAGGTCATGATTTACGAGTAAGGCAAAGAGATTGGTTGACTGGTAAAGTAATCAAAAGTAAAGTTGTTGAAGTAAAAACTGGTAAAGCAAAGTTATCAAAACTACAAAGAAAGACTAGGAAAAAACAGAGTAACTACAAAGTAGAAAGAGTAGATCCATACTTTTACTGAGTTTATTCTGACTTGCCTAAAACAGATTCTAGTGTAGAAAAATGGACAGGAGAACAAATCAAAATAGAATCTAAAGAACACTTTGAAAATCTCTTAGAAGATGGATACGAAGTACTTGGAGAAAACTTTTCAGCTCAAAAGATTGGAGATTCCGATGAATTTGATACTAAAATTACTCTTTTAATGAAAAAAGATGACAAGCAGTTCTTAGCTGATGCACTTGCCATAGA
>JBOGRE010000023.1:0-3142 GCA_050749345.1 Nitrosarchaeum sp.
GGGTGTAATTGTAGTAGATTGAATAATTTCCATTATCAAGCCTGAATTAATTTTCGTTTCCTGGGCAATTTTTGAAATTTCTTTCATACTAAGTTTATTCATAGATTTATTGGACTTCTGTGCTATCTGTACTAAACCTCCTGCAATTTTATGAGTTGTTCGAAATGGAATTCCATTCTGAACTAATTTCTCTGCAATGTCAAGTGCAATAATATAACTGGATTCTGCAGCATTTTCCATTTCCTTTTCATTAACATGTAATGTAAGAAGAATTGATTTTAAAATCAATAATGAACTAATCGAAATTTTGGATGTTGACCAAATAGACGATTTAATTTGTTGTAGATCACGTCCATATCCTGAAGCCAGTCCTTTGATTGTAGTTAGAATTGCAGTAAGATTTCCAATTACCTCTGCAGTTTTTCCTCTAGTTAATTCTAAGATATCAGGGTTTTTCTTTTGTGGCATTACGCTTGAGGGGGATGTAAATTCGTCAGATAATTCTATAAAGGAAAATTCAGAGGTAGACCAAATTACAAAATCTTCGGAAATTCTACTGAGATTAGTCATCAGTATTGCTATCATTGCAACATATTCAGCAACAAAATCACGTGTGCTTGTTGCATCAAGGGAATTCTCAATGATCCCATCAAATCCCAACATATTTGCAGTGAAATGTCGATCAATTGTAATACTAGTTCCACCAACAGGTCCTGCTCCTAGAGGACTTTGATTTACATGACTAAATGTAGTATAAAGACGATCAAAGTCTCTAAACAATACATCTGCCTGAGCCAATAGATAGTGTGAAAACAAGCCTGCTTGAGCTTGTTGTAGATGAGTATAAAGAGGCATTATTGTTTTTTGATGATTTTTTGCCAAAGATACAAGTGCTTCAATTGTATCAAGCAAATAATTACAAATAATGTTAATATCATCACGAATTTTCATTCGAATATCTAAAGTAATTTGATCATTTCGTGATCTTGCAGTATGCATTTTTCCACCACTTGCAATACCTGCTTTTTTAATTACAAGAGCTTCAATTAATTCATGAATATCTTCTGCTCCAGATGAATCATCAAGTTTTTCATTTTTTAAAGATTCTAATGCGGAAAGAATTTTTTTTGCATCATTTTTTGTAATGATTTTGTTTTCATATAACATAAGAGTGTGAGCTTGACTTCCCAAAATATCATAAAGTGTTATTTGAGAATCATCATTTATCGACGAAACATAGTCCAAAGTAATTTTACTCAAATCAGTACCAAGACGCGAACGATACATTACCTAAGGTTTTAGAATGGTTATATATAGCATCAACGCTTTTTTTGACATGAGTTTAGATATCAAACAACTTCGAGTAAAAATTTTTGATGAATTATCAAAGATTGTAGATCCTGAAATCAACACATCAATTACAGATTTAGAATTGATTGACGAAGTTGACATCAATAGTAGTAATGTCAAAGTGGACTTGCATCTAACTAGTCCATTTTGTCCTGCAGTTTTTGGATTTAAAATCTGTCAAGATATTCACGATAATCTTTTGAAAGTAAATGGAATTGATGATGTTAAAGTAAATGTCTCAAACCACTTTATGGCAGAACAAATT
Source organism: Nitrosarchaeum sp. (assembly GCA_050749345.1). Lineage (GTDB taxonomy): Archaea > Thermoproteota > Nitrososphaeria > Nitrososphaerales > Nitrosopumilaceae > Nitrosarchaeum. The sequence goes on from JBOGRE010000023.1 coordinate 1,616, forward strand.
AATAATCAGGTAAACAACAGCCCTAATCCAAAAAAGAAAATTTAGCTTCTAAATCCTAACATATAGCCTCGGAGTAATTGAATTCCCATAGCTGGATCTACTCCTTTTGGGCATACTTGACTACAGGAGCCTGCAAAATGGCATCTCCAGATACCATGAGAATCATCAATAATTTTTAGTCTATTGTCTTTTCCTTTATCTCTACTATCAGCAACATACCTATACGCTTGAGCTAATGCTTGAGGTCCTACAAATGAAGAATCAGTTGCCATTGTAGGACATGCAGAATTACACAATCCACATTTGATACAATTTGAGAATTGGATATACTGTTCTAATTCTTCTGGAGATTGTAGGAATTCTTTTGTGTTAGTTGTAATCTCAGTATCATCACGAATAAGGTATGGTTTTACTTTATGATGTGTATCAAATAATCGTTCAAACTTAACAGCCAGATCACGAATAATTGGAAAATTGTTCATTGGTTCTACAGTTATAATATTTGAATTCAATTCACTAATTTTTGTAAAACACGCCAGTCTTGGTTTACCATTGATAATCATCCCACATGAACCACATGTAGCTTGTCTACAAGAATAACGAACTGCAACAGAATGATCAAAATATTTCTTTACTTCAAGAATTGCCTCTAATACAGTAGTCCATTTTTCATATGGAATTTGAAATTCCATGAATTTCTTGACAGTGTCATGTCCAGGATTATATCTTGCAATACGTAACGTAATTGATTGTGAGTGAGAAAGTGATGTTGGGGTATTTTCTTCTAGACTAGGTGTTTGTGCCATCTATACCATCCCTATATTTACCATTATTATTGTTCGTGAACCATAGATAATTAATGAAATCATGGCTGTAACACAACCGTATGATACTGCTTTTTCATATGTTCTACCTTGTTTTAATTCAAGCAAAATAATTCTCAATCCATTAAATCCGTGAATAGATAATAAAATCAAAATTATTTCAAGCATTCCAGCATAAGGCAGAAATTTGTAGTTTGTAATGACACTATCATATTCCAGAGATTCTGCAAATCCTTGTGTAAGACGTATTAAGATATGAACTGCTACAAGGGCTACAGCAGCTAAGGCAGTTCCATAGTGTATTTTCATTATAATGCTTTCTCTCATTTTATTCACCAAACATTACCGCTAGTCCATACATCATTGCAATTGCAGCAAGTATTATTGCAGAATAGATACCCATTTTGTGTCGAATATTTTGTGATGCTGGAGCATATGGATAATCAGGTCTTGCAGGTTTTCCTACACCAACTCCACCATGTCCAAGCATAACCCTAATTCCATTGACAGTGTGAAAAACACACATTCCAATTACTATAGCCAAAACAGCATGGCCTGCATTAGTTTGTGTTAATGCAAGAAATTCATTCCATCCAATTTGACCTTTTAAAATTGAACTAGTTTCGTAAATATGAGCTATAAAATATACCAATAATCCCAATCCGCTTAATCGCATTAACAAATATGCAACTCTTTCAATACC
>JBOGRE010000024.1:0-2382 GCA_050749345.1 Nitrosarchaeum sp.
CAGATTCAAGAAGCTATAAAATTATTCTAATTAAACTTTTCAGTGGTATTAAACGTAAAAAATTAGATTAATTTTTTGTAAATTTCTGCCTGAACTCGTTTTTGCTAGTCCCTTTAAGAAAGGCTATCTACCTCGACCTCCCCGTTTTTTTTCAAGATTATTTCTATTGTTTTGCAAAAAAAACAAACAAGGGTTAATCTATTTTTGTTGAGATTAAATTCTCGATATGACTTCTTTGGAAGATAAAGACAAAATCATTAATGAATTAAATAACAGAATCTCGGATTTACAACAAAAAGAACAAGATAAACAAATTGAACAACTTAAACAAAAGTTAAACTATCTTGAAGAAAAAATTACTCTAGATGATAAAGGTAAACATGATGAGAATTTGTTTAATGATGCTGAGACAAATAACTCTACTCCAGAATGTATAATCGAAGATGACAAAGTAAGAGAAATTCTTTTGGCAAATGAAAAACCTGTGTACCATGAAAGATTCCGCGGTCCTCAGTTTGGAGGTAAACACGATAGGATTCTATTTACTAACCAGAGAATAATTTTCTACAATAAAACTGGAACCTTTAGTAAAAAAATAGGCTGTGATGTTCTTCCAATACATAACTTAAGAATTCAATCTTATGAAGAGAAGGGTCTCCTTTCTAAAAAAGGAATCTTAAAGATCGATATTGGATTAGGAAAACCACTAACATGGGAAGGTAGTCCATCTAAGATACAACCTGTATATCAGTTACTGAGTAGTTTGGTAGTATGAAGAGTATTGGGTTTAAAGAATTCTTTACATCAGTTGGGGTTCGTAAAATGATTAGAAACAACAAATTTTTTATTTTAGATTTGCAAGGAGGTGTAAATAAATGGGAAAATTAAAACGAATGTTAGGATACAGTGCATGGCTAGGCAACAGACGAAGATTAGACGAACTACTTGGAATGAAGGACATTTACGAAAATAATGTCAGGAAAAAAATTAGAGATTGGAAGGAAGCAGAAAAATGTATTCCAGTGCTAGATGCAAAGATAGCAGAACTTAGAGAAAAGATTGCAAGGGAAGAAGATTGAAATCATTACTAATTATTGTATTGATTACAGTAATAGGACTAGCAATAATTGGTGGTGGAGTAGGACCATTTGTTGATAACGTAGAAAAAGGTGGGGAAAAAGTTTACCAAAGTGATGAATTCCAAACAGTATTTCAGAAAGGGAAAGATATAGTATCCAAAGTTTTTGATGTAAAACTTTCATTAGTTGACGATAAGGTTAGTGACAAACAACTTGCTATGGCCCAACGAATCCAGCAATTAACAAACAAGGGAAATTCGATATCACAAGGGGAATTTAACGAACTTAGAACTCTTGTTAATACATATGAAAAGAATTGGGGAATCTAAACATGTTATTTTCACTGATTAATGATTAAAGACCAAAAATTCTAATTAAACTTTTTAGTTGTATTAAGCGTCAAAAATCAAAGATGCATATAAAAAAAATTCAGCAGAAAATATCTAATAACTCCTTAATGATTCTATAAAGTCCATTATCGCTTCAATTATTGATTTTGTAATGCTAACTCCTTGTTTAACAATAGAAATTATTTCAACTATTCCATAAATTAAAAATATTAAAAAAATTACTAAAATTAATAAATTAACGGAAGAGGTAGTTGTTCTACATTGTATTGAATTAGGATCATCTTTACAACTAATCTCAATTGTCTGTTTACCAGTTTTTTCAGCGGCATCTTTAATGGGGTCTTCTAATTCTTCTAATACCTTCTTTTCTACCTTCTCTTTAATTTCTCTTTCAATATCAATTTCTTGAGAATAAGCAGGAATAATTATTAAAAAATATAAAAAAAGAAAAAAGAATAAGACAGGATTAAGATTCTTCATCTGAACATTTACACTTTAATTTGCCATCACCTTTGTTTACATTATTTTCCCATTGTAATGGCTGAAGATTGGAAAGATTATCACCACTCTTGGAATCTTTATGATCAATTTCCCATCCAAAATTAGATTCCCTATTGCCGTATTCATCCCTCTTCATTGGTGTACCGCACGCATCTTGTCTTATAACTTCTGGATCTTTTCCGGGAATTTCTCTTCCTTTTTTCCAGACTTTATGAATGTCTTCATCATCAAATGACATGTTACTATTGTATAGTTCTCGTGAAATTAAAATTCTAAGATTGAATTGATTCTAACCCTTAGTGAAAACATAATTTTTCTAAGATCTAAAAATTACCTTTCAAAATTTTTTTTTAGGAACAAAGGAGATCAAAATCACTATCTTCAAATTTGGATTTTTTTGGGAATTTCTGAATTCGGATTGAAATTTTAATGATACTATAGGAATCCAAAGT
>JBOGRE010000025.1:0-1536 GCA_050749345.1 Nitrosarchaeum sp.
TACTAATATTATAGACAATTTTATATTTTATTAGTTAGTTACAAACATTATGAGATTGATTTAGGTGAGAGATTGGACAATTTAGATATCAAAATTTTAAGTAAACTCTTGAATAATTGTAGAGAATCAGATAGGCAAATTGGAAAAGAATTGGGAATTTCAGGAGGTACCGTTAGAACACGAATTAAAAAAATGCAAAAGAGAAAGATAATTGAGAAATTTACAATTAAAGTTGAGCCACCAGTTCTGGGACTCGGTGTTTTGTACATAGTAGTTTCAGGTCAAAACATCAACGAGATTTTAGAGCAAATTAGTTTGGTTGGAGAGCCATTTTTTGTTGTACCATGTGTTGGTGGAATTACAGTTTGTAGTATTGTGGTAAAAGAAAATTTGCAACAAAAAATCATACTTGTGAATAAATTAATGAAAAATGTCAGGATATTATCTATCTTTGAAGCGGAGAATCCAGGATTTAATTCCAATTTAACTAAAACAGATTTAGAAATTTTAGAATGGCTAATAAAAGAACCAAGACAAAAAATCGAAAAGATATCAAAAAATATAGGATTATCTACAAAAACCGTCACAAGATGTATTGATAAACTACAAGAAAATGAGGGTATTCAATTTACAGTGATTTATGATCCAACAAAAATCAAGGATTTTATTCCACATGCTATACTTGTTTGGATTGAAGGAGATCTTAGAGAAACATTAGAAAAAATGAATGATGAGTTTTACGAGTCATTTATGCAGATACCGTTTATTGCAAAAAATCAAATTGTGTTATTCATGTATAGTTACAATATATTTGAAATGGATGAATTAACTCAAAGAGTTAGAGATATGAATAATGTAAGATCTGTAGATCTATTTATTCCAAAAAAAATATCTTTTCCATTAAAATGGTTAGAACAAGCTATTAATGATGCTAAGAAATTCCCTACACTTCATCTTTCATATCAAATGAATTAAATAATAATAATAATTTAGAATTAGATATGAAAAAGAAAAAGATCTATGAAGGTAAAATTTTGGGTCTTAGTATTTATGATTTAGTAATTGAGGGTAGAAAAGTAAAACGAGAAATGATAGAGCATAGAGGAGCAGCTGCAATGTTAGCATTTGATGAAAATAACAAAGTAATCCTTGTAAAACAACATAGATTTCCTCATGGGTATGTAATTGAGATTCCTGCAGGGACGTTAGAAAAAAAAGAAGATCCAAAGAAATGTGCATTTAGAGAATTAGGAGAAGAAACTGGGTATAGAGCTAAAAAAATGACACCATTAATCACCTATTATCCATCCATAGGCTACAATACTGAGGCTATTCACTGCTTTGTAGCCTCGGGATTAAAGAAAATTGCAGATTTGAAGTTAGATGATGATGAAATATTATCTGTTGTAAAGATAGATCTTAAAAAAGTGATTTTAATGATAAAAAATGGAAAAATTCAAGATTCAAAAACAATTTGTGCAGTACTGACATATGCTGCCAAAAAGAAATTGTATTAATTATTTATTGTATATGGGC
>JBOGRE010000026.1:0-4584 GCA_050749345.1 Nitrosarchaeum sp.
TCATCCTGCAGACAAAACATTTGATAGTTTTAGCGGTGTCCATCTAACTGTTGATGGGTCTGTCGCACAATCTCAAACATATCATGCACCTCCACCAAAACCAAGTAGAGGTACATTACCAAAAGGAGCGGAACAAACTCAAGTTTCATCTAATACTGGCAATTCTGAAAAATCAAGGAAAGAACAGTTAGAAGAATATGAAAAAGAGTACTTACTAAGAATAGACCAACAAAGAATTGAGGAAGAGCAAGCATATCAAAAAGCTGTTGAAGATGAAGTAGTAACCAAAACAACTTCAACTCGTGGTAGTTTACCAAAAGGCTTTGAATCAAAACCGGCCTCTGAACAACCAAAACCCTCTAGAGGCACATTACCAAAAGGTTTCTAATTTTTTTAATCTCTTTTCTTTTAATTATTTTTTAATTTAATCTTAAAAAATCAGATAATACTTCTTTTGAATGACCTGCTGGTTTTACTTTGGGATATATTTTAAAAATTTTTCCTTTTTCATCAACCAAAAATGTACTTCTTGTAACTCCCATGTACTCTCTTCCCATGAATTGTTTTTTACCCCAAACCCCAAATTGCTTTGATACTACTTTATCCACATCTGCAAGAAGTGGATATTTTATTCCCATTTTATCACAAAATTTTTTATGTGATTCTACCTCGTCTGGACTAATGCCTATTATTTCAATTCCTTCTTTTTGAAATTTCTTATAATCTTTAGAAAATTCATCTGCTTCTGTTGTACAACCCGGTGTGAAGTCTTTTGGATAAAAGTAGATGACATGTTTTTTACCCTTAAAATCACTTGATTTTACATTATTTCCGTTTGAATCATTTATCTCAAATTTTGGGACTGAGTCCCCTTCTATTATCATGATGTTTTTAGTCGTTCTTTCATGATTAATTACTTTTTGACTCTCTAGCCCTAAATTCTATCCGAATCTTTTATATGTAAATTAAATAGGTTTTTGCATAATGGTAAACCCAAGAGCTTTTCTCGCTGAAGCAATTGCAACATTTGCTTTGGTCTTCTTTGGACCATTAGCAATTATACTTGCTCCCCCTATCACCGTATTATCTTCAGGCGATCAAGCTTTTGGGTTGGCTCTTTCAATTCCAGGTTTATTAATGATTTCGTTCGCTCATGGTGCTGCTATAGGATTGATGGTTTATGCATTCGGTCATGTTTCTGGTGCGCATATCAATCCAGCCGTAACCATTCCAATGATAATTACAAAAAAAATCGGAGTTGCAAATGGAATTGGATATATTGTATCTCAATTAATTGGCGCAGTTATCGCGGCTGCATCACTTAAAGTAATCTTGCCAGATTTGGGTGCCAAAGCAAACTTTGGAGTACAGACTGGACCAAGTGATTTTATCAATCATAATGTAATTTCAGGATTGGCGCTTGAAATGATCTTTACATTTTTCTTAGTAACTGTAATTTTCATGACAGCAGTCCATAAGAAAGCCTCTCCAGGTTTTGCAGGTTTTGCAATTGGTGGAATGATTTTCCTACTTCATCTAGTTGGTGTTACATTAACAGGTGCGAGTATGAATCCTGCAAGAACATTTGGTCCCGCACTAATCTCAGGATTCTGGGAATTTCACTGGATTTACTGGGTTGGACCAATTATTGGCGGTATAATTGCAGGTTTGATAATGAATTATGTTTATGTTAACAAGGCAGAAAAAGAAGCATAGTTTTTTACAAATACCAAACGTTTTTAAAAAATTTTGATGGCCCTATTTTGTTGGACTCGTTGCACAGCTTGGATAGTGCGAACGCTTGCGGAGCGTTAGGTCGTCGGTTCAAATCCGACCGAGCCCGCTTTACTTAAATTTTATAATATGATAGACAACTAGAATGGAAAATTACTGCAAACCCTCAAAAATTACTTTATTAGTTGTGTCTATTCTTATTGTCAGTTCTTTATTTGCTACAATTTTACCAATAAATGCAGAAAAGGCATCTGGAAAATCTGGCTGGGTTACATTATCTGACAAAGTTTGTGGGGGTAAACTATGTCTAGATGTGGATTCTTCCACTTCGATTATGGATCATTATTCAGTCTCATTTTTACCACCGCTTAAACAACTAAAACAAGGAACTAGTCCAGATAATGTAAAATGTGCTGAAGGACTACAAATAGTACTAAAACAATCTACTGGCATTCCGTACTGCCTTAAACCATCTAGTGTTGAAAAATTAATTCAACGTGGTTGGGCAATTCATGTTTTGCCTGATTACTCTGATGAACATAATAATTCTGAAATTTTCAAAACTGGAAAATATGAAATTCAATCTAAAAATGTAAATTATTTTGATTCCTCAATTGGCTATTTGGCAAGACCTCTATCTGAAGAGTCTTTTCCAGGGGTGATTATGATTCACGAATGGTGGGGATTAAATGGCAACATTAAGGAGATGGCAGAAAAATTAGCGTCACACGGGTATGTTGTACTTGCAGTTGACCTTTATGATGGTCAAGTGGCAACCACTTCGGAAGAGGCAAGAAAACTTATGATGTCATTTGACAAAAATAATGGAATTCAAAACATGAATTCTGCAATATCTTATCTTGATGAAAATTACTCTCCACCTAAAATTGGTTCTATCGGTTGGTGTTTTGGAGGTGGACAATCTCTCAATCTTGCATTGAACAATAATGATATGGATGCCACTGTGATTTACTACGGTAGTCTAGTAACTGATACAGAAACTCTCTCTGCAATTAACTGGCCTGTCCTTGGTATGTTTGCAGAACTTGATAAAGGAATTACAACTGATACTGTTCATGATTTTGAAAATTCATTAAATAAATTAAAAATTAAAAATGAAGTGGTCATTTATCCTGATGTTGATCATGCCTTTGCAAATCCCTCTGGCGATAGATATGCTCCTGAAGCATCACAAGATGCTTGGCAAAAAACACTTGAATTTTTAAATGCTAATTTAAAATAAGTTAGTTATTGTTTCAGAATGTCTTTGTCTTTCTTAAAAAAACTGTGACTGTGATCATATAACATACAGTAGATATCATCTCTGATACCAGCGATGCAATATACGGTTCTATGCCTATCTCAAGAAAATAATATAGTGACGGCCACCTTATCACAAGAAAAATAACTTCACCTATGCCAAACGATGAAATCATGCTGACTAGTTCTTTTCTAATTAAATTTGATTTCATTTGCTTGTATCTATTTTTATTATTAAAATAAAACAGAATTGAGAAAATTCCAAAATAAATAACATACCCTGTTCCTATGGTAATTGTAGTTTTGAGATGATTTTCATACCCTGATAATGATTGAGCAACAACTGCTGAAAGTGAGGCTGAAACAAAAAAACATATAATGAAATTTCTATTAATTTGAAGTAACTGTTGATTCATTTTCATATTTGATTCACAATTAAGTAACTATTATTTTATGTTAAATTGATTAATCTTAATATGAAAATTCGTTGTACATGGGTAAAAGATGATCTTAGCATAACATATCATGATAATGAATGGGGAATACCACAACATGATGATAGACAATTATTTGAATTTCTAGTCTTGGAAGGTGCGCAGGCAGGATTGTCTTGGTCTACTATTCTTAAGAGACGAGAAGGATATCGAAAAGCATTTTCTAATTTTGATCCACTCAAGGTTTCAAAATACACTTCAAAACATATAGAAAAATTACTAGATAATAAAGAAATAATTCGAAATAAATTGAAGATTAATTCAGCAATCAATAATGCAACACACTTTTTGAAAATTCAAAAGGAATTTGGCTCATTTGACAAGTATGTTTGGAATTTTGTAAATCATAAACCGATAATAAATAATTTCAAAAAACTCTCTGATTTGCCTGTATCTACACCAATTTCAGAAAAATTAAGCAAGGATCTAAAAATGCGTGGATTTGCCTTTGTCGGACCAACAATCTGTTATGCCTTTATGCAAGCAATTGGAATGGTAAACGATCACACATATGGGTGCTTTAAATATCAAAAATAATTCTATTTTTCTGATTCAAATTTTTTGATTGTATCAGCATAAAGATTCATTGGAACTATTTTGACAGTGCTCATAGATGAAATCCCAACATCGATGCATAGTTTTTCTATATCATGTGCATGAACTGCATCAATAACTATGATCCATTCATGTTCTAAAACAGACATATAAAATTCAACAATTTTATTTATGTTGTATTTCTTCATTTCTATATCTATCTTGGTTTTAAGATTTATGAAAATTTTTTTACTTTTTTCATTGTTTAGCGGACATAATTCTGGACTATGTACAGCAAATACTCCAAAAAGCATAAGGAAATTATTATCGGCTAATATTTAACTTTAATTTTTTATCTAAACCTATTTTTTAATTATGGTGCAATTGGGATGTCCATTTCAAATTCATGTATTCCATCTGTTGCTAAGATGTGATATATTTTACCTCCAATATTATCTGGAATTCTCCATGGCATGCTTAAATGTCCTCTATTGTCAGTTTTTGTTAATAATGATTCTGTAAATTCTTCTTCTGAAATTGTAATCTCTACGTTGTGTAGTCC
>JBOGRE010000027.1:0-3219 GCA_050749345.1 Nitrosarchaeum sp.
AATGTATCGTGTCTGGAGACGTGGTCTTTTCTGATCTTCGGGTTTTTTCTGCCATTGTTTTTTTCTAAGAATTAAATCGATAAAAGGTAGAATTAGCTATTATTGAAATTTTTTATCACAAATTATAATGATTCTATTTAGAAAATAGGGTATTTTGTAGTGTATGGAATTTGAATCCGAAAAACAACTAGAAAGAATTGATCTTAAAATCGTTGAACGAATCTTATATTCATTAATGCAGGATGGTCCGGCTAAAAAAACCACCGTTGCAAGAAGGATTAATCGTAGCTATGATTTTTTCATATTGTATTTGCAATTTTTAGAATTACTTGATTTTATAACCAAAGACAATATTCGCGGAGTTGAAATAATTAGTTTAAATGATCTTGGAAGATCTTTTTATCTTCGGCGATTTTCAAAAACAAAGAAAAAATCAATAAAGAAGTCATTGAAAAAAACACTTGTTTAAAAGTATAACTCACTCCTGGAGTGAGTTTTCTTTATTAGGTTTCCAAATTTGGTAATCACAATGATTATTAAAAACAAAAAAATGACTTCACAAGACAAAATTGTAATATTAATTATTTCAATTTCAACAATTGCAATCCTACCTACCTTGTCATCCGCGCATGCTATCTCAAGTGAATATATTGAGGCAACTACCGACAAAAAAATTTATCAATACGGTGAACCAATTCAGTTGACATTTAATGACATCAATAATGGACCTAAAAATATCATTACCGAATTCAAAGACTCATATCCAGGAATTAAAGGTCCATGTGGAATTGCATATGTGGATTTTGTTTTTTTGAATGGTGATTACTCCAAAGTGAAAAATTTTGATGAACTTGTATCGCTAACTGATCAAGTTCTCAACGTAGTTCATGGAACCCCATATAGCATGATTATGTGTCCATTCACAGTCAAAAATTTTGACAGTGTAAATTTTGATCCAACAAGTAAAAAAGCAATTATAAACGCAGGTCAAATGAATGGCGAATCACTTCAAATGGCAAGAGAATTCATTGCATCGTATGAAATCACTAATGTATATGGTAAAACCCTTACTAAAGAGATAGAACCTGGGCAAGAACAAGAATATGTTGAGAGTAAAATTTTACCTGTTGGAAATTATACCATAATTGCATTTTCCATGGCAGGAGAAATAAGCAAACCAGTAGTTATTGAAGTAACAGATAATGATCAAAAAAACACAAGCTTCAAAATTGATTCTGTAGCAACACAATTTACTAATACAATCAATTTGTTAGTTTCAGGACAAAATGTTTTATCATTAATGTCATTGCCATTGATTTTTGGAAGTGTGATGTTTGTAAGCTTCAAAAGATCTGATAAATTGTCTAAAAGATTGAATATCATTCTAGTTGTAACGCTCATTTCTTTAACAATGATACCACAAAGTGGGCAGTATCAGGCTTTTGCAACCTATAATGTAAGTTCACAGGGTCTTGAAGCTCACAGTACAACAAGTACCTTCAAGACAGCAACTACTGAAGTTCAATCTCAAGGAATAAAATATGCTGTAGGTGCAAACAACGGATTTTCTGTACAAAATAACCAGTTTGTTCAAGGATTTACTGTTGGTAACGGGTTTCTATGGAGTCAGTCATTGATTCAAGCCGAATCTGCTACTGGGACAACTTGGAATTCACACACATGTACTACTCAAAGTGGTTCAATCTCTTGTCAACTACCATCATCAGTAAATTTACGAGGTGTATACAATTTTTGGACTGATGACTCTATCTTTAATTCATGCCCAACTGGTTTTACTTATGATTCAGCAACTGACGAATGTTATAAAGCTGCAGGAGGGGCTTGGGTTCCTGTTACATTGTCATCGACAAAAACAAGATTAGACTTAAACACCTTCCAAGAAATCCAGACGGGTGGTATCAAAATGATTCAAAAATACAGATCTTGCACAGGATCATTTACATGTGATGCATACACCACAGTTAAGGATTGGTCGCCACTATTTGCTTATGCAAATTCTGGAAGCAGATTTGATTTGGGAACTCCACCATCAGGAACAAGATGGGGAACTCAGGCAGTAGTAGGGCAATGTGGATCTTGTAATGGTGGTTTAGGAGATGTACCATTTCTAAGTGGAACATACTTGACAGAAAAATACACAATTAATAGTTCTGGAAGTCCTATTATGAAAGCAGCAGGTGCTATAGACTCTCCGTCAGAGAATAACACCAATCTCTGTTGGTGGAATTCAATAACAAATCCAGGTGGAACAAATCCGACGTACTCAGTGACTGCAACATATGGAACTACATGTTCAAGTTAAATCTTGGGCAATCTTTTTTTTTATGATGATTCATAAGCAAAATTTAAAGAATTGTTATCGTAATAGCATTAAATGAAAAACACTGTTCTAATTGGTATTGGGATAGGGATTTTTTTGATAACCGTTACTCTAATTGTGTTATATCAAAATCAAAAAGCACCATATGATCATAATGAAATTCAATGGTGTTTTAGGTTCATAGAATCTCAGGAGTATTTGAAATGGGAAAAAGGCAATGATATGAATTATGAACCTGAATTCATTTTTGATAACTACAAGATCAAATTGAAAAAAATGAATGACATCGAACCATTTTGTAAGAAAGCGATTGAATACGGTTCATTAATGACTAGATAATTCTTGATATATGACAGTCAAATTAATATCAATAAGTACTCAATAGATAAAATTGTATTTTTATTCAAAAAAAAAAAACAAGCAATCTCGACAAAAAAAAATTAATCTCCCGCACTATTCTTTTTTCTGAAAACTTTGAAGCAGCTAAAAAATTAGAATCTGTCCTCTTCATATTTACTCATAATAATCATTCAGTAGCTGTCCTATTATAGATCGATTTAGTGCAAAATTCCACACCCTAACTATATCCCCCGCGCCATTCAATCGTGTATATAGTTGGGGCATGAGATTTTGCACTAATTCATTCTAAAATTAGGCATAGGATCTATCTTTTAATGATACATTGATGATATACTCAAAAAAAATATCTAAAAAAATATACTTTAAAAAAATATAACCTATCTATTTTAAAAAAATATAATAAAATATATTTTATAAATGAGATATAGATATTATATAATTAACAATAGAGTAGAATAGAGTATTTTATTTATAGATAGATATGTTTTAGATTTATTTCTAAGATTTATTATTCTAAA
>JBOGRE010000028.1:0-2366 GCA_050749345.1 Nitrosarchaeum sp.
ATCAAGTAATTAATCTCTTACGTGAAGCAGGATTCTCTAAAGACTCTATTTTTGCCATTGGACAAGATCTAGATACAGATAAAGAAATTGTAAAAAAACTAACTCTAGGTCAAGTCACTGAAGATACCATTACATCAAAATATTTTTCAATCATGGTGGTAAAGCGTGTCTAAAGTTTTTTTTGTAGGATGTGGTCCTGGTGATCCTGAATTAATTACAATTAAAGCAAAAAAACTAATTCAAAAAGCTGATGTAGTTGTATATTCTGGCTCATTAATTCCTCCTGCAATACTTAATCTATGCAAAAAAGGTAAATTACATAACGCTGCAAACTTAGTACGCGAAGAAATTTTTAATCTGTTAAAAAATAATGCAAAAAAAAACAAGCTGGTTGTAAGATTACATGATGGTGATCCTACTATCTATGGAGCAATTAAAGAACAGATTGATAATCTAGAAATAGAAGGAATAAAATCAGAAATCATACCTGGAGTAACTTCTTTTTTAGCTTCAGCTGCTGCGTTAGGTACACAACTTACACTACCAGGTGTTACCCAAACCATAATTATTACTCGCGCAGAAAAACGCACCAAAGTTCCAAAACGTGAAAAAATTTCAGAGCTTGCTAAACACAAAGCAACTATGATTTTCTATCTAAGTGTTCACTTACTTTCTGATATAGTTAAAGAGGTTGTTGCAGGCGGATATCCTAAATCAACTCCTGCTGCAGTTGTTTATCGTGCTAGCTGGGATGATCAGAAGATAATCATAGGAACTCTTAATGATATTATAAAAAAGGTATGGAATGAAAAAATTACCCGTACTGCAATTGTAATTATTGGGGATGTGGTAAAACCTACATCATATGAATATTCAAGACTTTATGATAAAACCTTCAGTCACGGTTATAGAAAATCAAAAGTGAAAAAAAAATTACAGTAATTTAATAATAATTTTTTTTAAGAGTTTATCAAGTATACAATAATACTGTTTTTTAAAAAATAAATAATAGTTCATAAAAAAGAACTATGGATTGTCTATGTTAGAGTTATTGTCCAGGTGACTGCTAGAGTATCTGCGTTATTCACTAGAATACCACCTCCACTTGGAACTGGTATGTCTCTTATAGAAAACATATTTCCTGCAGTAGGAGCATCGAATAGTCCTGATTGAGTTATTGTAGTGCCCGATGGTCCAAGGTCAGTGAAGGTAAATGGTGTTCCTGAATTGGATATGGTTACAATAGTACCTGCTCCACCGTTTGCTACAATAGTAGCATCAATGAAAGCGCTTCGATGAATTTCTTTACCACCAGTTAGATCATCGTCTAATGCAGTATCATCTAGACTTGCTAATGGTACTGCATTTGTAGAATTACCAATTGCAATGAAAGCAAATCCGCCATTTCCCCCAAGAGTACAGACATCTGGAGTTAGATCCCCATCGTCAAAGATTACCTGTGCTGCACAATCAGTTCCTTGCTTGGTAATCAAGTTGTCACCCTGTAAGTACTGTTTGACATGGCCATCTGCGCCTAATACCTCATAAGTTACATGACCGATCATAAGACCAGATTCATGAAAATCAGAAGCACCTTGCATCGAAACTAATGATGTTGCAGATGTAGCATCTATGCTAATCAAGCCTGCTATGCCTGCTACAATAGCCCCTATCAAAGCTAATGTCATGTATTTTTTCATTAATGGGTTATGCCTAGCTTTAGATTTATGCATAGTGGAATTTATTTTGAACAAATAGCTCCAATTTGGCTATATTAGGGAGTTGCAAAGCCCATTTTTTCCTCTAATTCGATTGATAGATTTCTTCCTACAGGCTTGGATTCTTGTTCTCCATTCCCAACGTCTTTTGAGGTAGATTGAGAACCATCAGTTAAGAAAATGGCATTAATCGATAGAATTGATACAACCCCTACTAAAATCACTACTGTAATAATTCCAACAATTACCGTCTTTTTCATATTTTATTCCAGTAAAAATAGTCTATAAACTTGCTTTTACAAGTCATTAAAATTTACAAAAACCATTCATCTATTTACTATATCTCCTTTCTGCATGAGAAATACCTTACTAGCAATTTCATTTCTATTATTATTACCTTCCATAAATGCGGCTTTTGCTGAAGGATCTATATTCATCACATATTCTGATACAATTGAAAGTGCTATTTTTGATGGAAGATGGACAGATCGATTGGAATGGAAACAGTCTTCGTGGGATAAAATCTCAACAATTAATGGTGATGCAGTACATATTAGATCTGCTCACCAAGGTGATTTTATCTA
Organism: Nitrosarchaeum sp.; assembly: GCA_050749345.1. Taxonomy (GTDB): domain Archaea; phylum Thermoproteota; class Nitrososphaeria; order Nitrososphaerales; family Nitrosopumilaceae; genus Nitrosarchaeum. Next base: position 2,303 of record JBOGRE010000028.1, read on the forward strand.
TATCTTATTAGATGTAGTTGATGATAGAAGCATTAATCATCTCTCTGATAGAGCAGTTGTTTGT
>JBOGRE010000029.1:0-5664 GCA_050749345.1 Nitrosarchaeum sp.
GTCTACGATATCTTATCCTAGCAATAAAAATAAATAAAATTAAATTCTATCTATGTTTCATTTTTTCACAAATGAACTCAAAAATTAATTAAGTCTATTACCATTGGTATTATTTTTATAATTTCTTACACTTTATCCACAAAGATAGATCTAAAACACTGTCTTTCTAAAATCTGCTTTTTTATTAATTCTCTAATTTATCTATCTGTCTGAAATAAACTCCGCTTAAATCCTTCAATTCATGACGTTTTCCTTCTTATGCTATTGAAAAGTTGAAATTATCAATGATTTTTGTAACTAATACGTTACAAAATATGACATCAAAATTATGGTTATTTTTTATAATGATAGCCCTTACCATAACTTTTCCACTATCTTTTGCCCAACACCATGGTGGTGAACAAGCTCCGCCAATTAGTTTTGGAATCGGAGAAGTAACAGTAAGTACATCCTTAATTCCGGTAGATTTTACTCCGGAGAAATATTCTGACGCAAATCTAAAAATCCGCTTTTTTGATCCTGCCAGTAATGTAAATATAGAAAATGTTAGCTATAGAGTCCAAATATTTTATGGCACACAATTAGTTGCAAATCAAATGTTTTTTGATAAAGATGGAGAACTGGATATCAAAATACAACCTAGATCCGAGTGTCAGCAAGAAGAACTGTGGAAATGTACAAAATATTATGGAGATATTGATCCAGTTGTGCCAAATGCTCTATCTTCAACACCTTCTAGTATTCCTGTGATTTCTGGACCTGTGTTTGTTAATAGTGGTCAATATACTGTTAAAACTGACATAATAGGTGCAAAGAACCCAAAAACACAAACTACCCAGGATATTCACTTTGAAACTATTTTGATCATCCCAAGTGAACATCAGTTTAAGATAACTGCATCTGGCACACAATATTCAATAATTGCAAAAAATTTCCAAGATTCAATTACTGAATTACACTATGATGAATCTTCCCAATCTATAATCTTTCAAATACCATTTAATTGGGAACATGTTGAACACAATGATTTTGTGAAAAATTATTTTGAAATTCCAAAAGATTTCATACCTTTTCAAAATGTGAACAGCTTTTATGGTAAAGTTAATGATGTTTTAATTTTCCCAAAAGATTTACACTATGACAAGTATTCAAACAAAAATTCTAACATCCTACATTTTATGATTAATAGTGACGAGCTAAAACAATTCAAAAATTCCGATTCTAAAATAAATGTTGTAATTACTCCTGATTCTGAATCATCAATAGTATCTGAAGAACTTTTATTTGATAATGGATTTAAGGCTCTTGCCTCTTATGATTCTAGATATTCTAAAAGCAATGATTTTCTTTTTTCTATTGTGTTTTTTGATCCCAAAGGAAATTTAGCCACTGATATACGATATGGATATGGTCTGAAGGATCCATCTGCAAAAGAAACTGTAAACACAGGACCAAATAATTCAGGGATCGCTTTACCAAATGGTATTGATGCCAGAATACTGGATGCATCCATTGAAGGTAAGTATTCTATGCAAATAGCACTGTTAGGAATCGGAGATGATGCCTATGAGAGACCACTTTTCCAAAAATTTGAACTTGAAATGATAACATCTGAAATTCCAAAAAATGCAATTATTGAATCTACTATTCCAAAATGGATAAAGAACAATGCTGGCTGGTGGGCAGACGGTAAAATTGATGATAACTATTTTGTTCAAGGAATTCAGTTTTTAATCAAAGAAAAAATAATGAATATCCCATCAACTCAAAGTTCAGGAACTGGTTCAAATGAAATCCCATCTTGGATTAAAAACAATGCAAAATGGTGGGCAGACGGTAAAATTGATGATAACTCTTTTGTTCAAGGAATTCAGTTTTTGATCAAAGAAGGCATAATTAATCCCTGAAATTGAATAGCATATCTGAATAAAAATTCACAGATAAATCAAAAATCTATTAAATAAAAAATCTCAAAGAAATCTTAATACAAATCACTATTGGACTCGTATTCTTAAAATGATTCTAATCTAATGGCATTGCTATTGAAGTAAAATTTCATGGGTTGACTTGTTGACCTTTTGTTCTATGAATTATTTCTGATCTTAGTGTGGCAAAATCTGATGTGATTTTTGTGTTTGTCTTAATTTCTACCACTTCTTTTAGGATTTTTTCTAGCAATTCAATTATTTTTTGTTGGTTTTCTTGTTCATTTGACATGTAATTTGATAATTTTTTTCACTTTTTAAGTTTGATGTGTATTAAAAAATATTGATTACTGCATACTTATTTTTAGGCTGCCTTTGTTTTGTCATCTACTAATTTGAATTTTGATAATGCTTTGTACATGATAAATACAATTAGAGCGATTATCCCAAAATCAATAATGTTTGCAATAAGATCTCCATACTTGAATTCCGAAACAGCCCCAGTTGCGCTATTGATAATGTTACTTTGAAGTGTTTTAAGATCACCTGATGGTAGGGCCAATCCCACAATTGGATTAATAATATCAGATACTAGTGCACTAACTAACTTTGATGCTGCTGCACCTAGAATAAATGCAATTGCTAATCCAATAATTCCAAAGGTCTTAAGAAAACTCATGAATTCTTGAATTAAACTTTGTTTTGTAGGTGGAACTTCACTCATAATTTCCAAGAAATATTTTTCTAATAAAATAAGCATGATCAGAAATTTGTTGTATTGTAGTGAAATCTTTCTTATCTATTTTCTGATAGATCCATTGTTTTTAGATTGATCTCAAAAATACCGATCATTTTGTGTCTATTTACTGTTATTTTTTGTGAATATCTTGAAAATAAAATGAATTTGGATTCTGATGTTTTCTAAGATTTTGTTTCTTCTTTCTTTGATTTTAGTTTGTTGCAAATAGAACAATCTTGTAGTATTGATTTAATTTTTTGCTTTAATCCCATGTTGATGCATTTTTTGTTATGAATATAATTTGCAACTATCTCTCTATTTTGACCCCAAATACCTCTTTTTAATAAGAGACGATCGGATCTAAACTTTGAAATATCGTGATATGGTTGATATGTTGTGACTGTTGCTTATGTTTTGATTAATTGTGAACTTGGTGCAGAAGAAACTATTATGGAGAAATTAAAGGAAATAGAGCAGGTTAAAGAAGTGTTTGGAACTATTGGGACTCATGATATAATGCTAAAATTAGATGCTGAAAATTTTGAAAAAATTAGAGAGATTGTATCTAAAAACATTCAAAAAATAGAAAAAATAAGAACAATCTCCACGCTTGTCAAAAAAGATAACTGAAATTATGGATTGTGTGACTTAATTGCCAAATGAAAAAAACGAGATTGAAAAATTAATTGATAATATGATCTCTGCTGGTGATGAATTAGTTCAAAAACTCAAGATAGGATTGCCTGATTCCTTATCTGAATCTATAATGTTGTTTCAGGAATCTAATGTTCTTAATCTTAAAAAAATTAAAGAATTTCTAAATAAATGACCATATTCACTAAGAATTTGTACTATATACTTTTTAATCATTAATTGAATATTTTAGCATGACTAGATCTCGTACAATTTCTATTCTTGTTAACAGAAAAATAGGTGATACTTTTGATGCTATTTTAAATTGCCCTCCAAAAATGATGCCTGATGCTAAGTTAGCTCCTGATGGTTGGTGGTCATTTTCAACCAAAAGAGGAAATGCTAGATTGAAATTCAAAGAAAACAAATCTCTTGGAATTTTGGATCATATGTTTATTGATCAAGAGTCAAAATGGGATGTTCCTATGCGAATAATTTCTAGTGGCGATGAGTCTGAAGTAATAATTACTTTGACAAAACCCGATAATCTGACTGATGAGCAATTCAATGAAAGAATGATCGAAATAGAACAAGTATTTCTAAATATGAAAAAAATTATTGAAATCCCATAACAAAAAACCCAATATTGATTTTTAGAGAAATTTTTAATGATGCTGACAATTTCAATATTTCTATTAGATGATGTATTTTGAAAATTTTGTATATATTTTATAATCTAACTTTATGCTCAATTTAGAATGAAATACATCTTAAGGTTAAATATAATTTTTGTAAATATAACCTGAGATAATGCCTTACGAGGAAGTATATTTTCAGCGATTAAAAGATGTTCTGGAAGAATTAGAAGAGTGTGTTCACTCCAAAATAACTGAATTTATTCTCTAATGAATTTTCCATCTAGTCTTTTTTTATATTTTTGTCTCCACCCGGACCGACCATATCTTCTGATTTTACTTCGTTATCCCATTTGCCTTTGACTCCTTTGATTAAAGATATGATTCCACCTACAATCAGCGTCATGACAATTATGAAAAATAAAACCTGATCAATTATTTTATATGAGCAGTTTATTGCAACTGGTTCTTTATCCTCGTGATATTCATAACATTCGTTAAATTCATTGGCTTCTATGTTTGCACTCTGATAGTCATGTCCAAACACTCCAAAAACTAAAAACCCTGAAAAAATAAGCACAATCCCTATGATGATATATCTCATATCGCTCATGATAATATTTTTATGATATCCTATTTACGCTTTGATTCAATTATTTTCTGGTACTATTTTTCTAATGACCTTTTTAAATTCTCTAAAGATCTTTCATAAAATGCTCCCATGAGTGTAACAAATTTCATGAATTGCTTCCCTGACATTTTTTTACTGTTGAAATAAGATTGCCATGTTAACTGCGTTGTTTTCTTATTTTTTGGTTTAATTGAAATTGTTGCTACATACGCTCTTAGAGGTAATCCCTCGGTTGCAATATATGTGAAATATTCCTCTTCTTTCCATGCAACCACATGCTCTTCAATAGTATTGTCATCAGTAAATGTAATCTTACGTATTGCTCCAACATTTCTTCTTTTTTTCGAAAGATATGTTGTTTTTTTGACATCAATTGCCCATGATGAAAGTCCTGCAATGTTGCTTATTTTCCGCCAAACTTTTTCTTTTGATGCTTTGATCATAATAGTTTTCTTTATTGAATCCGTATGAAATGATTTTCTTACATTTTTTGTCATGTTGTTTGTATCTCTGAGTAAGTTTTAAATTTTATTTCTTTAACACATTTAATCCCCAATGATTAAACCTCCATAAATGGTCTTTGGATGGGGTAAAAAGAAAGAAGAAAAAAAATCTGAAGAAATTCCTTTACAAAAACAAATTCGTTTATCTGATATATCTGAAATTATTCAACAAATAGTTGAGTTGAGAGCATCCCAAATTCTCTCTAACATAAAATCCCTCAGAGACAGTACTGAACCATTGATTAAAGAACTCATCACAATTGGGAATACTCTTGAAAAAGATGATCTCCAGGTTGATGATATAGATAAACACCTTAGAATAATTGTACTTAGAGGCAAACAACAAGTTATTGACATGATAAAAAAAGATGCTATTGGTTTACCTGATATTGTCTCTTACGATGATGTTGAAAATCTAAGTGACATTTTAAATCAAATGTTGAAAAAAATCGGTGATGTTTTAGGACGACAAACAAGAGTCATACACATTTTTGCTAAAAAATATGCAGAAAAATTAAAAGAAATTCTTATACAAATGAAATCAAACCATGTTGAAATACAACAACTATTACAAAATTATGAGCATGCAAAATACACC
>JBOGRE010000030.1:0-1889 GCA_050749345.1 Nitrosarchaeum sp.
CCAGCCAAACATTCTAAAATCATTTTTGATTTCACGTGGACTTTCTGAAAGAGTGACAAATACGCCAGGTTCATCAAAATCTTTTGCGCCAGAATGTAGAAACTGCATTCCAAATGTTGTCTTTCCGCTGCCTGTCGGACCTGATAAAACAATCGTTCTTCCTTCTCTGAATCCACCAGACATTATAGAATCAAGACCAGGAATTCCAGTTCTTACTTTAACTTGTGATGAATCCATCATACAACAGAGTGAAAATGAAAAGTCTATTTAAAGACTAGTTATATTATTCCAATCATTTCCATTTTTGGAAATGATAATTATTATTGAAACAATAACTTCCATTTTTGGAAGTGTTTTTCTATTATTTGCATTGGAAATCAGGATTTACAAGTAAAGTTAATCACCGTTAACTATTTTTAAAAGATGAGAGAGGCATATGATTAGTGGCTAAAGTTCTAGGAATTATAGGTGGAGGTCAGCTTGGTATGATGCTCACCGAAGCGGCAAAGAAGATGCCTGAACATATTTCGGAGATAATAGTGCTAGATCCTACCAGAAACTGCCCCGCTACAAAGGTCGGCGCAAGACAGATTGTTGCTGATTTTAAGGACAAAAATGCTATCGTAGAACTGTCGTTACAGTCAGACATAATAACATATGAGATAGAATCTGGCAATAGCGAAGTACTTGAATCATTAAATGGTAATGTTACTGTAAATCCCTCCCCGGCCACATTACGAATTATACAAGACAAGTACCTACAAAAAAAATTCCTACGTGAAAATGGCCTTCCTGTTGCAGATTTTGTGCAAGTTGAATCAGTTTTAGACCTAAAGGATAAAGTTACATCCTTTGGATATCCTGTCATGCTAAAGACAAGACGAGATGCTTATGATGGGAGAGGAAATTTTAGAATAGAAAAATCAGATCAACTAGAACAAGCATATGAACAATTTTCTGGAAGGTCAATAATGCTTGAAAAAGTGATCAATTTTCAAATGGAAGTATCTGTGATAGCTGTAAGAAATACTAAAGGACAGATTGCCACATATCCACTTGTAGAAAATATTCACGCTGAAAACATACTCGAAATGACTATAGCTCCAGCTAGAGTAAACAAGCAAGTTTCAGAAGAGGCAGAAAGAATTGCCAAAAAAACAATGGAAGTGTTACATGGAGCAGGGGTCTTCGGTATTGAAATGTTTGTAACCAAAGATGATAAGGTTCTCATAAATGAAATAGCTCCTAGAGTACACAACTCTGGTCACCACACTTTGCAGTCAAGTGTTACTTCACAATTTGAACAACATCTAAGAGCAATACTTGGACTTGAGCTTGGCAAAACCAATCTATTGTACTATACTGTGATGTGCAACATCTTAGGACCCAAGAACTTTCACGGAAGATACCAGCCAATAGAAATTCAACAAAAAGAAGGAGTGTATTTAAAAATGTACCAAAAAGACGAAGCGAAACCACAAAGAAAGATGGGCCATTTCAATGTAGTAGACATAAGAGATACAAAAGACGTTGAATCTCTCATTAGAAAAGCTGATGAAATTAAAGGTTTAATAAAATTCAATCCTGTTTGATCTTGTGAGCTATTCAAAAAAACCACTAATTGGAATTATCATGGGTTCAAGCTCCGATAGCAAGGTCATGCAAGGAGCAGCGACTGCTTTAGATGAATTTGGAGTAAAACATGAAGACCAGATTGTATCAGCACATAGAACGCCAACTAGATTATCAGACTACGCAAAACATGCAGAAAAAAGCGGATTCAAAGTGATAATTGCTGGGGCCGGAGGTTCTGCACACCTTCCAGGCATGATTGCTTCGCATACCATCATTCCTGTAATTGGAGTGCCAATAATGGTTTATAATGACAA
>JBOGRE010000031.1:0-1538 GCA_050749345.1 Nitrosarchaeum sp.
CAACAAAGTATGACAGAAAAACTAGATCCAATCAGAATTCTTGATGGGATAATAACAGACTTGAAAAATCGAGCTCAAAACCAAGATGAAATAGGTAACTCAATAGTACTAAGCAAACTTGCAGACATGATAACACAAGTCAAAAAGCAATATCTGTTTGAAATAGCAGACCATGAACACATGAATACTGTTTCAAAACAGTAAAAAAGACATGAATTTTTTAATTAAAAACCAGGAGAACGATAAAAAATGAATGTTCCGCTGAGATTCGTAAACAGCCTTGATACCAATAAACACGTGTTACTCTTTTACAGTGATCCTGAGTACGCAAAAAGAATAGAATTTCAATTCATAGGAAACGGGTTAGCAAAAGGTGAACATTGCGTCTATGCTACCGAAGAAGATCCTGCTTTTATCAAAGAGAAAATGAAAGAACATGGAATAAAGGTTAGAGATTTTCTTGACACAGGGCTTTTGCATATTTACCAAACATCAGACCCGTTCAGTCATCCAGAAGGGCTACTCGCTGGTGCAAAAAGTAATTTTAAGATGATCTTGAAAGATTCTAAACCTCCGTACAGAATGATAGCAATGCTAATTCCTGATACGGGAACTACAGAAGCAATGGGTGCCCATATCAAAGTTGAAAAAGAATTTCACGACAGTTTTGCAAGCTTTAATGGATCTATGATGTGTCCTTATAATATCAGGAAATTAGAACAAAATAAAAGCGGTGATTGGATTAGAGAACTTTTACAATGTCATCATTCAGCGATTTATGCTCCGTCTTCTGGAGAAGGCGGAGTCTTCAACTTGGATTATGAACTTAAAGAATTTCCAACAAATCATAACGAATCATTAAGCTAGTTATGACGCCTTTTTTCCTCAGGGAGGGGGGATTGCCTTTTTACTCTTTGTCGATGTAAACATGTTGCCAAATTTCAGTCATTTTTTTTCTACAGGACTCACAATTTTCTAAATGATCGTAGAATTTCTTGGCATTTTTCACATATTCTTTAACCAATTGTCCTTGTGCGGCCTCATCAGATTCGGTCATGTGGTTTTGATCTTATTTAGGACTTTATAAAATGTTCACAGTTAATTTTTAGACTCTTTGTCGATGAACTCTTTTTGCTGTTATTTTCGGTATGGGAGTAGAGACTTCCGGTCGTTTAAATGATGTTTGCAATATGATTAGCACAGTTCATACGTCATAATCTGTGTTTATTACTATCCAAAACACATGCATCTTTGAAGTATCAAATTGGTGTAGAATTGGTATACATTATCGGGGTTGCTAAATCGTATTATGGCAGAGGAAAAAATAGAAAAAACCATCCAAGAGCTAGGAAAGTTTGGTTCGTTTATTTTTATGGTGAGATTGGCAGGTTTTTTAGTAAAAAAATTTCTTGGCTTGAAGTTCCATTCTACAAAGCAAAAAGGGTCAAGCTACAGCTATTTCAATGCACAAATTGTTGGATGAAATTTAAAAGCATAAAAGGTTCAAACCCAAATTGTCCTAGATGTCAGTCATAAAC
>JBOGRE010000032.1:0-3587 GCA_050749345.1 Nitrosarchaeum sp.
TAGAAAATGAGAATCTTGTAGGAGTAATCACTCAGACTGATTTGGTAGGATTTCTACGAAGTAGGTTGTTAATTGAAGGCACAGTAGAAAATATTCTATCAGATGAATCCTAATCCTCAAAAACCTCTATAGTAATTTTGCTTACCATTGGATTATAAATTCGAAGATCATCGCATAGTTTTTGAATTTTTTTTTCTGCCAGTGCCTTATTTTTTTCATTTATCTTAAATTTCAACATCTTTGCAGAACGTATTTTTTTTACAGAATAATAACTACCTTTTAGAACAAGATCCTTCAATATAGTTTCACCTTCTGGATCACTAATGCCTGGTTTATTTTCAATTATAACATGAACTGTATATAATGACATGATTTTGCTTTTAAGTTAAAGCATATTATACCTATTGGAAATTTAGATCCTACTAGAAAATTAGTGTAAAAAAATCTAAATAATTATGGTTTAAATTTTCTTAGTCCTTCTTCTACAACTTGATTTAGTACATTTGAAAAGCTAACAGATTTGGTAGAGTTTTTGATTAGTTTGGCTTGAATTCCACGTAGCTTTTCCACATTACTTTGATCAAGTACAACGGTTACTCTTATTCCCATCTTAAAGTATGTACGTCATACTGAGTTATAAGATGATCTTAAATTTCATTTATAGATTAAATTTAACGAGAGATTTTTGTAAATAAGTTTTTCAAATAGGTTAAGGATGAAGAATTAAATTCATAACAGAAAATTAATCGACTTTGTTTAATTTACAAACATTCCAACTTGCTTTAATGGTCCATAAAAATTAAGATATGAGTAATCTTAGTCACTCATCGATAATAAGATCCCTGATAGTACAAATGTTTCGATGAGTATAAATAAGCGGATCCAACAACGCCGATTTATGGATAGGAAATGCAAAAATTAAGAATCAACATAACGATATTATCGGCAGTTTTTATTTTAATGATCTCTGGTATAGGCTTTGCATATGCACAGGAAAGTGTAAACCAATTTTACACTCCTGCTACTGAGGGGCTGACTACATTTGCCAATAATGTAGCAGAGTCTGTTCCCAAAATAGTTGCAGCTGTTATCTTATTGATAATTGGGCTAGTAGCAGGAAAGATTGTTGGAAGGGTAGTAGAAAAAACAGCAACAAGAATATTACAAAAAGTTGATTTTCAAAAAGGCACTGACTCGCAAATAATTGATCTTTCTACCAATAAATTAAACTCTGCTAAGCTTATTGCAGCTACTATCAAATGGTTTGTTTACATATTCTTTATTGTTGCAGCCATAAACGCACTTCAATTTGTAGAACTAAGTACAGCTTTGACAGACTTGTGGTTATGGGTTCCAAATTTGTTGGCATTTGTTCTAATTCTAATAATTGGCTCGATTATTGTTAAATTTATCATTAAATGGGTTGACCAAGAGATCGCAAAACATGGTTTTACAAATTCAAAGTATGTCATTACAGGCATCAAAGTTGTTATGTATGGAATAATCTTTTCAGTTGCTATTACTCAACTAGGCATTGGAGAATCAATTATACCGATACTAGTATCTGCATTTGCCTGGAGCATCGCTATTGCTATCGGCGCAGCAATTGCAGTTGGTTTGGGATTTACTCTAAAAGATGTACTCCCAGCAGCCATAGCTGGAGTAGCTGATCATCGCTCCATTCTCAAGGTTGGTAAGAAAATAAAAATTGGTGATATCACAGGCACAATAACTTCGGTTGGCACGTTACACATCGTAATTACAAACGAGAAAAATGAAGGTATTGTAATCCCAACTAAAGAATTTATTGGAAAAACTTTCACTATTCTGTCCTCGAATTAAATAAAAAGTTGCCCAATAATACTAACAGATCCCTTCATGGCGTATGTTAGGTAGGAAAAATAAATTAAATTTTTTAAGCAATTTATAACAGTAAAATTGTTGGATTTGTATGACTAGATGTAGATACTGGAAATTAACGATTGATGAAGTAGAAAAGCTAACTTATGATATAAATAAAGTTCTACTTTGGGAGATAAAGTGTACCAGGGAACCAGAAGAAGATGCTATTTTTATTGGCGTATTTCTTTATAGAAATGGGACACCATTTGATTACACTCCAATGAAGGGAATCACATTTTACTATAACAACATAGAACGAAAAGAGGTGCCTGAAATCACAAAATTTCTAAAAAAGAAATTTGGTGGAAAAGACATGGAAAAAGGAGAACGCGTTTTTCTTCAAGATTCAAAAGAAATCTACACTGGAAAAGAAATTGCAGAGCTGGCAAAGGAATTAGAATCCAAATTCAATACAAAGGCAGTAATTACAATTGAATTCCTAGACATCTCAGAAAAAGAACAGAAAGACGCAGGATTACCAGAAGAGAAGCTTTTACCGATACCTACCAAGTAGATAAATAGAGTTTTCTACAAAGTAATTCTTAGATGTCTGAGATCCAAGAAATTCTAAAACATCTCGATGAATTAAGAGCTCGCGTTTTGAGAATCATAATCGTAGTGGGAATTATTACAGTTTTTATTCTGACATTTCATCTAACTCCATTTGAGATAAATGAAATCCAATTATACTATCCAACTCTAGATCCCATTAACAACATAGCTGCACAAATTACAAATTTAATGAAACAACAGTTGGTTCCTGAAAATGTTCAATTAATACAAACTGCTCCAGGGCAAGCATTTTTTGCTCAAATTTACATTGCAGCTCTTGCTGGAATTGTTTTTGGAATGCCGATAATCATTAGGGAGATGACAGGATTTATCAAACCTGCCTTAAAAGAACGAGAAATTCGTGTTAGTCGTGCTATAGCCCTTCCGGCTCTGGGGCTTTTCGTCGCTGGTTGTTTATTTTCATACTTTCTAGTAGTTCCATACATTCTTGACTTTCTATACAAATATGGAGAGTCTGCAGGACTGGTGACCTTTTTGAACATTATTGACTTTGTTTCATTCGTTTTACAATTTCTCTTGGCCTTTGGGATATCATTTCAATTACCTTTGGTGATGTATGCTGCTACAGCATCAGGGGTTATTGATGCAACATTCTGGAGAAAAAATGTTCAATACGCTATAGTAATTATTGTGATCTTTGGAGCAGTCGTTACCCCAGATGGTAGTGGGATTACAATGTGGTTTATTGGAGGCCCCATGATTGCATTATATTTTGTAGGCATGTTTTTTATAGAACGTAAGGAACGTCAGATTAGAAAACTGAAAAGTTAAAAGTTTTTTGATTTTTTCCTAACCTGTACTATCTGTACCAACGCCATCAGAAAGTTTAATCGTTTTCGTTTTGGTCTGAGAAAAAAAATCATCAAAACTGACTGTTTGGCTTTCATTAGAAGAAAAATTCTGTAGTACAGCTAAGCCTATGGCTGAGGATAATACTAAAAAAATCATCAGGAATATTTTTCCCGATTTCATCAATTGTGTTATAAATTCAGGCTACTAATAGCCAGATGTCTGTTTGAATAGACCAATCCCGCTTTAATGAGACTCTCTAGTGCTTTAGAAAATTGAGGTTAATTAAATCCCAGGCTGAGATTATTTCTGAACACTTAAAT